>NZ_AXAB01000043.1:0-85854 GCF_000472645.1 Bradyrhizobium sp. WSM2254
ATCGTGACCACCAATCTTGCCTTCGGCGAATGGCCAAGCGTGTTCGGCGACGCCAAGATGACCACCGCGCTGCTCGATCGGTTGACCCACCACTGCGACATTGTCGAAACCGGCAACGACAGCTGGCGGTTCAAAAGCCGCGACGACGATCACGCCACCCGCGCTCGTCTCGCCTCCGCTATCCCGACCAGCTCCGACGAGACGAGCGCTACCACCAAACCCCGCCGCGCTAAGGGGTCAAAATTGGACGCCGATGAGGGGTCAAATTTGCAGGCCGATTGACAGCAGGGTGGAAAGTCCTATCTGTGCTCTCTTGGCGAGATTAGTCTGCGTATAGCCCGCCGATTTGCGGGCGGTCCGAACAAGAGCGCCTAAGCGGGTATATCGAATCATCTTCCGCCCCCCAGCCCGTCAAGATGTTAGGGAAATCCAACTATCCGTAAAGAGTGTAGGAGATCCAAAAGAGCGTCTGTCGGCCTCCTTGACTTGATCAGAAGACCCAAATGGCGCACGTGCTAAGGTAAAGCCGTGGGTCACACTGTGCATGCTGTGCCGAAAAGAACAGTCTGAGCGGTGGCATATATCGCTATCGTTGACTCTACTGCGTGTCAGTGCCCTGAGTATCCTGTGCTTTCGCCTCGCCGCGGTCCGAGCCACTACTTCTTCGCAATTTTGGCCAAGTCCAAAATCAGCTGATCCATCTGCTCTAACTCAATGACGCTCAGCTGGCTGAACTCGCTCCGCGAAACAACGAATGTACGTAAATCCTTCAATCGACGTTCGTTTACGTCGGCGTCAGTTCGTATACGATCCGTCACCGTAGAGCGTGCGAGGTTATCGTGTGTCCATTCTCGCAAGGCGGAGCATCCGGAGAGAAGCACGTCCTTGCTAAGCAATCGATACGTTCGTATCGCCTTCGCACATGCACCGAAGAAACGCCTTTTGCCATCAAGATTCGATACCTGCATCCGAACCGCACCGAGCCACCGAACCACGAGACTACGATTTAGCTTCCACAAGTCAGCGCGTTCTCCAGGAATATCATTGTCGCGCAATGCATTTTGGATGTCCTTAGCGGCATTTTCGTACTTCGATTCGGCTTCCGAATGACGGCCTATTCGCGAAGCCTCGTCTCCGATCATCATTTCCGCATTACACCTTGCGACAATGAAGCGCGCTGAATCGAATGACTCATTGGCTATTTTTGCAATCTCGATGACGCCCGGCCAGTCCCCTCGTTCCTCTCGCAATGCGACCCATTCACCGAAAAGCTCGCGCTTTTTACAACCTCGGGAAAAAGCCGCACGGAAGCTCTCGTCTGCCTTAGGCGCATCACCGGTTGAATTATAGATTCGCCCTATCAAGCAAAGGAGGTCCGGATCATCCGGCAGCTTGTCCAGTGCAGCCTTTGCCGTTTGTAGCGCCTTCCTAGAATCTCCCGAATTGAGGAAGGCCATAGTTCTGGAAATGGCGGTTCCGACGAACGGCGTTTTCGTCCCTCTGAGCGTCTGAAACTCCCTGCACTTTGTCCTTATTGCCACATGGTCCGTCACAACTTTCTCGACCTGCGGAGTGATTAGGCCCATCATACTAGGGACCTTGAATGCCGCCCCTCCGGGAAGCGAGGTATCCCGCGCTGTCATGGAAAACTCTTCCAGATCTGCGAGCGCAGTTTGAACATCCGCGTGTGTGAGACCGAGTACGGAGCCAAGCTCCACGACTGATGCACGTGTCAAGTAGCTCAGCGCCAAGAGGACCTTTGCCGCGTTCGCTGTTAGCCGATTTAACTCACGCCGGAACGCTATGTCCCTGACTTGTTCGCCCTGAGAGCCACCCCAATGCGATACAGCCTCCGAAAATGTGTCTCCCAAGTTCACGAGCCGAATTATTGAAAGAGCAAATAGCGGAGAGCCCCCGCTCGCTTCGTAAAATCGGGTCATTTCCACCGACCCTTCGGCCGGCGGCCGCAGCTTTAACACGGCGCATTTCTCTTGAACGAGCGCTTGGAAATCGGAAAATGCCAAGCCCTTCAAGTCAATATACATATCGAAGGCAGCACCGAGATTACGCCGCGCCGTCACGATTGCCTTCGCCTTTGCAACCGAGCAAAGCTGCGTGATCAAGCTGAGAATTTTCTTCTGGTCGTCGTCGTTGAGCGTATCGACATTGTCGATCACGAGAATATAGCTATGGAATCCCAGATGATGCTGGGCCAGCGTCATTAACTCTTGTCGAGAGGGCTTTTCAGGTACTTGTTCAGGTGGGCACCCTGCTTCCAAAATGATGTTTGTGAGCAATTCGTCAATCGTCTCGAAATCGAGACGCGTGTCCGCGAATGTTCCCCGCAAACCGAGATAAGTTTCGGTCTTCGCTCCTAACCAAAGAATTTTATCGATGTACTCTGGGGATTGATACAGCAACCGTTCCGCAAAAGTGTAGGCAATCGACGTTTTCCCGACGCCTCCCAGTCCGGACAAGATCTTTACTGGACTAAATACGTCAGGAAGCCACGACCACAGTTCAGTCAGCTGTTCCTCGCGACCAATAAGATGCTTCAATTCTTGATCGCGGGGCGGAAGGTTGTTTTCGATGAATTTTTTTCGGCGGTACGGAACGTCTATTAGTCGCTGGCTAAAAAGAAACTCGAAATCTTCTGGAGCCTTAGCCGCTCTGCAATTGTCTCGCTCACGGAAGTAGAACTCATCCAGCCGATACGCGCGCAGCCCATTTTCTCGCTCGGGGGCATCCTTCTTAAAGGCGGCTGGCTTCACGCCCGTTGACCGCTTCGGAACGAACAAAATGCCTAGTTGAATTGGTGGAGTGTCCGAATCTGAGAAAGTCACAACTCGATATATTGTCTCGATGCTGACCTGAGTTGCGGCTTGAATGCGCTTGTTTAGATCGGCCGCGTCAAATACGGCTGAAAAGCCGCGAGGGGTTCGGCTTGCGTTGTCGATGCCGATTACAAGGTATCCACCGTAGCTATTGTAAAACGCAACGCAGTCTTTCACAATCTCAGCGAACTTTGCGTCGTAAGAACGCTTTGCGCTGTCACTTAGCTTAATGCCATTTGGAAGAACGGGAACTTCGATCTTGAAATCCCACAAAACGGCTTCATCAGAAATAGCTCGGCCGTTCATAATTAAATGAGACAGCACGGCACCGTCGGTCACGCCGTTAGTCACCAATTCTGAAATGGCAGCTCGGCGGTGATAGGCACTATCAATTACTTCTTCTGACATGGTTCCGTTGGCATGGCTAAGATTCCGCGAGTTATTAGCTTAACACAACCAGCCGGCTTTGAACCCTAAACATCAGGTTAAAGCATCCTTTTCCAGACCTGATTGATAGTATTCGGGATCCGGGCTGGTCGCCGACTATGCTCTGAGGTGCAATGGTCAATAGCCCTCGGGTTCGTGAGCGCAAAACGAGGCTGCATTGCACACTGCGTTCTTGTCGTTCCTCGCAAAAGGCTGGCTAGCTAGATTTCACGCGGCGCTGCGGATCTCGCCCCCGTCTTCTCGGAAAAGCAGAGCGATTGGTCGCACTACTCGTCAGTCCCCCCCGCCTTATGGGCTAAGGACAGGTAACCACCTTAGGCCGCTGTCCTCACGCGCTTTGCGATCTTGGCAATGGTTGCGCGGCTACAGCCGGTTAGGCTTTGAATAGTGCCCCACGATTGGCCTGCCGCGAGCATACGTGCGATGCCGTGGTTTCGCTCAGTATCCTCAGGACGTCCCTTGTAGCGCCCCTCAGCCTTGGCTCTGGCCTGTCCTTGGGCCTGGCGACGACGACGGTCATCGTAATCCTTCCGGGCGACTGCTGCGAGCATGTCCAGCAGCATGGAATTGATCGCCTCGAACATGCGTCCGGTGAACTCATCAGCTGTATTGGTGGCCATCATCCATGACGTGGGTAGATCGAGGGCGACGACCCGTAGCCGGCGAACCGTAAGTTCGGCCTTCAACTGCTCCCAATCCCCCGCTGTTAGCCGAGAAAGCCGGTCCACCTGTTCAACCAACAGAACGTCCCCGGGCTCGGCATCCGCAATGAGCCGGAATAACTCGGGGCGGGAAAGCTTCGCGCCGCTGTCATTCTCGACGTACCACGCAGCGATTTTCAGCCGGCGCTCGGCGGCAAAGGCTTTGAGCTGGCCCCGGGCGCGATTGGCATCTTGCTCATTGGTGCTTGCACGCAAGTAAGCTCTGACGAACATCAGTACGGCCTCGCGGAGTCTATTTTAAATGGTTTACATAACACCGGTTCAATTTGAATTGTCAAACTGAATTATTGAACCAGTCGGAAGCTGGTTTATTGGAGGCACACCCAAACTGAACTCCCGACGGCACGAACCCCAAGGTCGCACTCCATGCAACGTCTTCCTAACTGCCCGCTAGGGGAGACGCCAAAGCAGTCTGCGCGCAGAGCCGCGGCTCCCTCGACTTTCGGCTTGGGGATGCTTTGCGTTTCAGAGTTGTAGGAGGCGTCAACTTCTAGCTAGATCGAGTAGCACGAAGCTAACCAGACGGGAACTATGGCTCGCAACGCAAATCGATCGTCAGGCCGGGTCCGCACCTCCATCGATGATGCCGCCAGCTTCCGTCGTCTAATCCACGCGCAGGGAAATCTCGCTGCCGGACTAAACACGCACCGGCGCGCCATATCACTTGAGAATGTTGCGCGGATTGTGCGCGCTCTCATGCCAAACGCAATCTATCGCAATCTGCTTGCGCCAGAGGCGTTTCCTCGGACCCACGGCCGGGTCAAGGGAGGAAAGTTCTTTGGGACTTTGGCTCCCGAGTTTGAATTGATTTGGGCTGCGGCAGTTATTTCGCACTACACAACCGAACTGAATCAGTACCTCACGTTAAAAGAAACATATTCCGGCTTTTATCTTAGAGCGGACTTCAATTCAGCGAAGGGCGTTTTGGACGAAGTCGAAGGACTATTTGGGCTTTCACTTTGGCTAGCTAACGCACGTCTCAGCTTATCCCAAGTTGCCGAAGGACTGGCAGCTCAGAAACTACTCCTGAATGAGATCGTCGCTACCCCAAGCGTAGATCCATTGTACGCCTATATCTCGTTCCTCGCCAGCTACAGCCTCGAAGAGGGAGTCACCTTGCCACAGCTTCGGCGAGAACTCGTCGACCCTTCAGACATTAGAGAATACACTGTCTATCACGTCAGCCCATTCGATCTGGACTCTATTCAACAGCCCCATGTCTGCATCAGCCTTGAGGGAAACTCACCCATCATCGATCGCTTTGAGACCTTGATTGACATGATGCTGCTGCTCCACGTCCGAGACCAGCATCGCGGGATAGTGTCACAGGCAGCGACACTGTTGAAGAACATTCGCGATAGACGACTTTCTACGCTAAACTTTCTTTTCGAATCCTCTGATAACGAGCCTGTCAAAGACACAGAATTTTTACAAGCCTGCGATCTTTATTCACTCGGCGAATATGGAAAAGCCGCAGATGCGATCGACAATGTTCTGAAGCGCCCAGGTGGCTCAGCTTGGGCTTTCGAGCTCGCTGCGCGAAACGACATGGCGCTTGAAGCGAATCGTACTGCCACCTCCATAGCAGACAACATAATCTCAGAAACGCGCAGCTTCTTAGATGTTTCGAAGGACCTCGCCCACACGCGCGACGCCCTTCATCGCCTCGGTTTCCAGACTCGAAAGTTGTTAGCGTCCCGCGTCGTCGCCGCCTTGCTGGACAGAATGCTGGACCTTCCTATTGCGGACACCTTTTCGGATGCTCAGCAGCTTGCCAGCTTTTCCTCTCCATTGGTTCAACCCGCGCATTACCGGCTGATCAAACTGGTCGACAAAACTTCTTTTGATAAACTTGTCTCCAGCCTTCAAGGCGAGAATTCACCCACTCACAAATTGGCCTTGATGACTCTTGCTCGTGAGACCAATGCCGACGAGCTAGTTACGGATCTTAGAATTCCAGAGAAACGAGCCAGCCTATATCTAGCGTACGGCGCCTACAACCAAGGCGACTATCCGAAGGCCAAACAATACTTCGCCAGCTACCTTCGTAACGCTCCCGAGAAAACAAACCCTAGAACAGCAGCTTTCGAACACGCGCTTTACCGCAGGGAGCAGCTCCTTGGTTCTGCGCTCCGCGCATTCGTCGAAGCCTACTTCGAGAATCCAAGATCTCATTCGCTATACTCAATGGCAGAATTTTGCAGTTGGGCGGTATCTAAGGCGGCGGCAGATGAGGCGGCTACAGATCGAGCAATACTTCTGCATGCCTACTCGCGACTGTATGATTCTACTTTTGATGGCGACCTATCAGACGCATTCGAAGACATCCTAGATCACTTCCAAGTTGACCGGTCGAGTGAGTTGATCGTACTCCCTATCGAGAGACGCCGGCTAATCTACATTCTAAGATTCGTCGCCAATATTGAGCGCCTGGAAGACACCACAAGGTTCGACACGCTCGATCAGATTGAATCTGAACGCATTGCAGCGCTCCAGTGGCTGGTAAAGAACGACGCCGTAAACCGAACCGTCTATACCCAGGAAATCTCGTCGATTACGAAAGATCAGGAGGTTGCTCGCCTTTCGGCGCAATTTGAGCGAAGCAAGATTTACGTCCACGAAGAAGGGATAAAGAGGACCTTTGACAGCGAGATCAAGCCCCAATTCTACCGGTATCGCCAATTGCTATCGGATCCAGACGCGGTAGCGCAGATCGATCAGATCGAGCAACGCATCCGTAAACTGCTTAAAGAGTCCGAACTTCAATTCGGCTACCTCATAATCCCCTCGACAGAGCGAGACTCAATCTATTTCGCGATGGTCCAGCGAGCTTATGACATTTTGGTCCTTGATCCCAATCATGGGTTCAAGACTTACCTCAGCACGCGCATACTGCACGGCATCCTTGAGGGCGAGCTTCGCGCCAGTTTCGTCAACGAAGGACTGCTCGTCGCAGTTGACGGGGCAAACAAGGAACAAGAAGTTTTAGGCCGCTGGAATGATCGCTTATCAAGCGTTGGTAATCTCGGCCAATTGGAAATCGCCAAGAACGTCGTCAAGTTCTCAGAGAGAGTTACGCAGGCGATTTCGCACCTAAAGGACCGCAAGGTGAGAATCTTTTCTGCGAAAGACAATCCCGAAGGATTGTTCGCCATCTCTCTGTCAGTGGACGCGTTCGATCGATTGAAACAGAGCTTGACCAGCACTACAACTTACGAGGAATTCCTCGATCGACTCATTCAAAGCTTCTGGGATGGCGTCGAACGCTGCTTGCGCGAGGTCAAAATTGAGATCAGCACAAGGTTTCGTCGCCAAATCGTCAGCGCATTCGATGGAATCGAGAGTGCACTTATTTCTATGGAGAATGACCCGAGACCCGTCGAGTTGCTCGACGCCGTTGCGCGCTGTCGTACTGCTTTCGACTTCAATCTCACCCGCGTAACAGCCTGGTTTTCGAGAGCGGGGGTTTTGACCCCCGAACCTTTCCTTGCTGGCACCGCCATCCGACTAGCCGCCCGAATAACAAATAACTGCTACCCTCAGCATCCGCTCGATGTTGCGACTACAGAACGAGGGCACTACGAAATTTCCGGTGAACTCTTAAATCCATTGGTGGATTTGCTGACAAACTGTTTTCAAAATGCTGCGGAGCACTCTGAAATCAAGAACCGCGCTCCGACTGCATCTGTTACGGTTGACGCGACTCCTGACAATGATCTGGTCTTCGGAGTTGCAACAGAGCTGGCTGAATCTGTAGACCATGAAGCGTGTCGTCGAGAAATTCAAGAACTGCTCATCGAACGAGAGATTGCGAATCCGACTGCTGTTGCTGGAGAAGGTCGAACGGGAATCCGAAAGATGAAGCGAATTCTCCGTCATGACTTCCAATCTGACCAAAAACTCCAGATTAAGGTGTCTAAGGAGCAGGTGATCGTATCTTTCACGGTGCCGAGGAGGTACGTGAGTGAACGTTCTTATCATTGAAGACGATCCCCAGAAGGCAGAGCGAGTAATTTCTGCCATCCAATCTGCAGCGCCAGACAGCCGGATCGAATTGCGCCGCTCGTATCAGAGTGGCCTGAAATATCTGGAGAGCGATGCAGATGTAAATTTGGTGATCCTGGATGTTAGCCTTCCCACATTTGACCCGGATCCTGACGTGCGTCAGGGGCGACCTCGCCCCCTCGGGGGTTATGAAATCCTCAGGAAGGTGCGACGGAGAAAGAAAGGATTTGCGGTTGTGATATTGACCGCGCTCGAGCATTTCGGCTCATCCACGCATCAATATTCGTTCGAGCAGCTCAAAGAGAAGTGCACAGTCGAGTTCCCTGAGAGTTTTCTCGGCGCGATCTATTATTCGCAATCCACCTCCACTTGGCGCGATCAACTCGCCGATCTGATACGAGCAGTTTGGAAATGACTTCGATACTACTGGTTGAAGACAACCAAACAAAAATAGCGGCCATAGCTTTGGTTGTTGAGGAGCTTGGCTCTCAGCATGTGCTGAAGATCGCAATGAACGTGGTGGATGCAAAAAGAGAACTTCAAAACCGACGCTACGATCTGTTGCTTTTGGACATAAACCTCCCGCGTAAGGCCTCCACTGAGCCGGAGATCGACGGCGGGCTTGAACTATTGAGATGGATGAAAGCGAGAGGTCAAGCTCATCGACCTTCGTATATCGTCGGCATCACGTCTTTCGAGGAATCATTTCAGCGAGCCAAAGCCGAGTTCAATAATTTCATCTGGCAAGTAATTCCCGTCAACCTCGCTGAGATCGGTTGGCGAGCGCAGCTGCGCGAGACCATCGGCACAATTGAAGAGCAGATAAGGCCTCCCTTTTCCGGCGACGGCAAGTCGCACAGGACCGACGTCTTGGTGGTGACTGCGCTTGAACAGCCCGAGTTGTCTGCTGTTCTACAGTTGCCGGCCAGCTTCGAACCCATAGCGGTGTTGCACGACGCTAGCAGTTATTACAAAGGAAGATTCGTCCAAGATCGTCGCCACGTTGACGTTATTGCAACGGCGGCGTCGGACAAAGGGCTTGCCGGCGCCGCTATCGCCGCGACAAAAGGAATTTTAGCTTTTTGGCCGCGCTACCTGTTTATGACAGGCATCACTGCAGGTATCAAAGGCAGGAGCGAAATTGGTGATGTGGTATTTGCCGACTTATCCTGGGATTGGGGAAGTGGAAAGATCAAGAAAATAAAGGGCAAGACACACTTCAGCCCGGCCCCATATCAGAGAAGATTGGACGAGACGCTCGGCCGAGCAGCCAAGGAGCTAAAGGCAGACGAGCCCTTTTTGCGGAGGCTTTGGGAAGAGGCCGAGATGCCAAAGCCTAAGAATCCTCCCCGCATACTTGTTGGCGGAATGGCGTCTGGCGCCTCTGTACTTCAAAGCACTGACGCCGTTACGAAGGTCATCCAACAACACAAAGACGTGTTGGCCATCGAGATGGAGGCGTTTTCTATTATGTTCGCTGCCCAGACGGCTCCGCTCCCTCGGCCCTTAGCAATTGTGGCTAAGAGTGTTTGTGATTTCGGTGACGGAAAAAAGAATGACAAGTATCAGCGCTATGCCGCCTATGTTTCTGCCCGCGTGTTTGAAGAATTCTCCCGCCGATACTTGTTGCAAAAAGGCCTTGAGGATGAAGCAAGAGGATAAACTGCTCGCTAAGGTTCGCAATCGGGCATAAGCCTCCCAGCAATGTTCGCCCGGATCGGCATCACGCGGACGCCCAGTCGAAACAGCCCTGATCTCGGACCACGGCGGGCCAAGAAATACCGTCGTGTCCGATAAGTCCACACAGTATTCCGCGAATCATTATACCGGCGATCTGTCATCCGAACGCAACAGCAAGCCCAGCGTCGTTAGGTGCCGCAGACAATTCGCGGCATTTGGGTGCGTTGGGCCAGTGAGGGGTTGACGCATGCGAGCGCTAAGCATCTGGTGGATCATAGGACTCATTGTGCTGGCCGCACTCGCCGCCGGGGCCATGATCGCCTTTGGTAACGAGAATATGGGGAAAGCTGGCTTCCTCATCATCGGTGCCCTCCTGGCGATCATCACGACCGTCCTTGTCGACGTTCGCAAGCGCCAGGTGCAAGTTCGGGATCTTGCTCGAGTCCTGTACGCGGAATTGACGCACCTAGTTGCTCGCTGCGTGTTCGATTCCGAGAAGCCCTGGAAACCTTATTGGCCGAAGGATGCATCGCCAGGCTTGATGAACGCAACGAAGCTACGAAAATTCGCGCCTGCCGTACCAACCGTCTATAGCGCTACCGCTGGTCAGCTGGCCCTATTGCCGGGGACAGCTCCACAGACCTTAATTGAGTTTCACTATCGACTGTCCGCTCTTCGTCGCGAGATCGATAACACTGTTGCTGGCGCGAATCCTTCCGATAGCTCGAACGTCCCGATTGGTGCGCTAAGGCAAGTTGGATTGAGGTTTCGCCAAACCCTTGCGCCAAGTTTAAAAGCCCTTGAGGCTCTCGCACCGCTGGTCGCGGATAGTGCTGAAATGGAAAAGCACGCCCGTACCAGTTATTATGAAACGCGTCCGGGCTCGGACCTAACGAAAACCCTAAGCGAACGAATTGACGCCCTACTGACAGAGCCATTTTCAATGGAATAGGGTGCCCTAATCGCGCAGCAGATCGTACTTGCTGCCCTCAGTCACCCCGCCCCGATCGCACCTGCCCCGCCATGCTAGAATTCTCTTTTGCGCGGTGGGACAATATCGCGAATGGCCTATGGTAATCAGTGAGAGAAAGCACCGTCCCACTTGGACGTAAACGCTTGATTCATAATGGTACTTCCACCCCGGCCAGGGGCACCACGCTAAAAACATAAATAATAACAATAGCTTACGCCATTGGCTCAACTCCTGATTTTTCTCGCGGCGATTGAAGACACACGCAAAAATCTGCGGCAGCCGTCCGTTTTGTTGGTATCGGGGGAGCACGTTCACGACGAATTTCGCTATTCCCGAACGAGGGAATTGAGCAGATGGCCCGCAAGAACGATGGCGCGAGCGCCAACCGAACACGTCGACTGCCGCGCCGCCCGACCGAAACTCGACAAGGGCGCGTGGAGCCCCGCCAAGATTTCCGAAGTGACGGACAGCGGTCTCCATCTCTTGGTCACGCCGGACAATAGCAGGCTCGGCAACGCTGCCACCAAGCTGTGGCGGATGGGCTACCGCTTCCACAGATTCGTATTTTGAATCGTCTCCTGGCGGCTGCATCGGCGGGACCGAGTATTTCTGCAAAGGGAAGCCCACTGCATACGAAAAAGGACTGGCGGGAAGTATCGCCAGTCCTCGCCTTGGCTACACGCGGCGAACCGCGACTAAGGCTTCAGCAGAAGGGCGACTCAGCCACGCAGTGGCAACCAACGACGGGTAAGCAAACCTGCGCGCAGCATCCCGACGGCTGCACGCCGCGGTCAATGCGAGTTTGGCTCTGCTGACGCGAAATTGGTTTCGCCTGGGTTGGAAGTCTCATTTCATTCCTCCTTCAAACATTGAGTTCACGAGAACAGCGGCAATTCGCAAAAGGGCTTGAATGCCGCGAGGTCTTGAGCTTGCTGCTCGTGGAGACCGGAATCTCTTCCGGCCTCCTGTTCGTGCTGACAGTGCCAGTCATCGCAAGTGAATGCTGGCCCTCTCAGCCCCGCCGGCTCAGCATACCGCCGCCCTGCAGAGCGACCGTGCCGGCTCAGGCAAGAGGTCGCAAAGATGGCAGGCAATGCTCGACGCGGCGACAGTGCCCGTCACCGGGGTAATGCTGACGCCTCGTCGGACAGGCGCTGCCTGTGTTGGAAGTCGCATGATTGTCTCCTTGAATTGGCCGCGGCGGGGTGACGGCCGTGAGCTCTGGTTGCCCCGAACGGGACAACCTGGGACCGCCCCCGCCACAGCGATCCAGTCGTTCGCCGACGCGCTGCGCCAGAGAACGGCGTCCTAGGGGCTGCCGCTCTAGAAGCAATCGATGCAGCCAGATGCTCCGATCCCGGCGAGGCACTCTACGCACGCCGTCCCCAGGCTGCCGACGCAAACGGCGCCGCAAGCAAGGATCGCACCGCCGCAGGCGATTTTCTTGAGAAGCGAACAGTCGGATGGCTCGACACCTGTCAGCAAACGACCGACATGTGGATTGCGGTCAACGGCGGCAGATTGGACTGGAAGTCTCATGATAATTCTCCTCGGTGGCGATCAATTGGCGAAGACTCGTTCGAGATCGTTCAGCGTCTGGTCCACGCGCGTACGGTGCCGATCGTCACCGGAATGACGTCGCTCACATCGACCGTAAAGCGGAACACCCGGTTGGCAGTGTTTGTGTTGTTCGGATTGAAGAACAGCAGCTCGACGTCGTAGCAATCAGAGTCGGGGCGACAGACCGGGCTCTTTCTGACGTCGATGCGGTCAAGATCGAACTCGTCGCGCGTCGCGCTGCGTACAACATCCGCAACCTGTACGGCGTTCACCGCCGAATAGTTGAGTGCTCGCTCCTCGGACGTAAGACCCAGATTGCGCAAGTCGTAATAGACGCGATTGAGAAAATCAGACAAGCCAGACGATTGGCGATCGTATGCGCCCTGTGCCTCCGCAGCTTTTGGCCGCGGCCCGAGCACGTTGGCGACCAGCGGCTTCGTGGACCAGTAGTAGAAGCCACGCAACGCCGGCACGATGGCCGGAACGACCTGGCCCGACTGCAAGCGAACGCTGCCGCCAATCACCCCCGGAATCGATATGAGTTCGACGCCCTGGCCCACTTGACCGGCGAGCGCTTCGCGCAATCGTTCGTAGCCGTTCGCCGCGTATGGGCCGGCAGGCACGATCGCATAAATCGGAGTCGCATCCAGATTGAGCGTCCAGATCAGCGAGGGCGCCTCGTACGGATTGGCTGACAAATAGGTCAGCAATTGCTGCGCGACGAACGGATTGTTGGCGTCCGACGGCATTGCCTGAATGAACGCATCCCGGCGCGCCTCGGACCCGAAGTCATAACCGAGCGTGCCAAGCGCGTAGACGAGAGCCGGCTTCTGTCCGCCGCCACAGTTACAACTTCCTTTCGACTGGCAATTGCACTTACCATTGTCTCCGCACGACGGCGCGATGCTCATGCTATCCCGTGACTCGGCGAGCACGCTCGCCCTTGCCTCCGACGGATGGACCGTGGGCTCGGCGGCAGGTTGAATTGCTGGCCGAATGATCGGCGACAACGGCAAATGCCGCTCGTCCTCAATGGTAACGACGGCTTCGCTCGACGGGTTGACGCTAACACTTGTCATATTGCTGTCTCCCTGGATGACAGTGATGGCCTTACGAATGTTGAGGCGGCCCGCGAGACACCGGCGGTGGTCTGCGTTGGCTTGCGGGACGCATTGCAAAGCGGTTTCCAAAAGCACCGCGCGGACCTGGTGCGGGTCAGGTGTGCGGTTTGCCTTGACCTGAAGGCCCAACAGCGCGCCCGCAAAGCCGGACACGATCGGCGTCGCGAAACTGGTGCCACTCTTTTCCGACGTGCCTCCGCCTGGCACGGCACCGAGAACCTTCTCGCCCAGCGCGACGATACCCTGCGTTTCGTACACGCCTCCCCAGTTGCTTGACGCGATCGGGGCACCAAGCGCGTCAACGGCACCGACTGAAAGCACCGATTGGGCAGCGGCCGGCAGGTGCAGGCATTCGCAGCCGTCATTGCCGGCCGCAGCGACGATGAGAATATTCCGCTGCGCGCATGTGTTGATCGCGTCAGCAAGCAGCGGCTCGGGCTCACTGGAGGCCGAGAGCTGGCCTCCACTGATATTGATGACGTGTGCACCGCGTTCGACCGCCATCAGAATGGCGCGAGCCAGGTCGAGCTGCAGGCAGTTCACGAAGCCGCCATCCGGAGCGTCACCAAAGATCGGAATGATGAGTCCGCGGCAGCGCGGCGCGACGCCCGGCACGGCCGTGCCCGGCTGGCCGAAAATGATACTTGCGACGTGCGTACCGTGGGAGGCTGCCGCGCCTGTGGGATCAGCTTTCACCCAGGTCGGGAGAACTTCGAGCGTGGCGCCGCCGAAGCATGGGTGCGCGAGGTCGACGGGCCCATCAAGCACCGCAATGCAAATGCCTGGATCGCCGAGCATAGCCGTAACACATGTCGTCGGCATCTCAAGCGTATACGCGTCAACTATTCCACTTCCAGCTCGCGACATGTTCGGGCTGATCGAAGCGGGCGCCGCTTGCGGCGCGACACGATCGAGATCCGCGGCTATGGTCGATGCCGTCATCGTCAACATTCCAAACGTTACGCCTCGACAACATCAGGCCCGCTGCTGGCGCGATAGTGTCGCCAAAATGAATTGAGCGGATCAAGATGCGTGTTGCACTGGGAACAGGAATAACTGATGGCCGACAAATTCAGGGAGTGAATTAAGTGTGAGTAATTGCGCGACCGCCGTTCGCTCAATAACGTCTCAACACCTGACTCGGTCGATCACTCCCATCACGGCAAGTCGCGTTCGCCGATGCGGTCGACCAGCAAAATCATCCAGCTGATCGTTTGTCGCTCCAATGTCGAGAGGTCGGGACGGTCGGCCAAGCGCACGGCGGCTTGCCGGAAGTTGTCCCAGCGCCGATAGAAGTCGATCAGGTCACGCGGAGCATCTTGCCCGCCTTGCAGGTGTCCGTCCTGGTCGCGATCTCCCTCGGAATTGCTCATGTGCGAGAGGTTAATGCAGGCCGTCGTTTCCGGCGGTGTGAAAAAGGTGTGAAGACGCTTGGATATCCCAATACTACAATGTTAAGTTGTTCGCATTGCCAGGTTGTAGATGTCTCGCCGTTAGGAACATTGTGGTGGAGACCAAGCGCATTGAGATTAGCCTCTTTGGAGCCTGCGTGGTCCGATCCGCGCAGTCCGGCGGATTCGAGATCGCCGGCGCCAAGCACAAGGCGCTCTTCGCGCTGCTCGCGACTGCGCCATTCGGGCGCCGGACGCGGCCTTTCCTGCAGGATACGCTCTGGGGAACGGCGTGCTATGATACTGGGAGGCAAAGCCTCAGGCGAGCCTTGTCCGACATCAAGCAGATCATGGGCGATCATTTCGCCGAAGTTCTGACCAGCACGAACTCCGACATAACACTCGATCTGGCGCGCGTGTCATTCATCGGACGGCCGGGGGCCGGCGACTTGCTTGAAGGCATTAACATCCGCGAGGAAGGCTTCAATCGCTGGCTCGGCGCGATGCGGCAAAATCCGGAGCAGATCTTCTCACTCTATAGCCTGGCATCTCAGCCCCCTCCCCCCGCGATGCTGCCAGCCATCGCGGTACTGCCTTTCCGCACGATTGCCGGTACGACCGATCACGCGGTGCTCGGCGACTGGCTCGCCGAGGAAGCCTGCCGCTCGCTGTCGCGCTCGAACCTGATCTCGGTGATTTCACACTGGTCGAGCCGCTCGCTCGATGCTCACGCGATCGACATCTCGACCATCCGCGAGCGCCTCGCCGTCGATTATTGCGTCGTCGGCACGCTGCGTGTCGGCGCGAACGAAATCGTGCTTGACGCTGATTTCCTCGACGCCGTATCCGGCCGTATCCTTTGGACGCGGCAATTCGCCGGACCGTTCGAAAGCTTTCTTGGCCGTACCGCGGAAGGCGTGTCCGAGATCGTGACTGCGGTCGGTCGCACCATCGCGGACGACGCGATAACGCATGTATCCGAGCGCGAATTGATCGAGGTGGAAGATCATCGCCTGCTGCTTGCCGGCGTTGGCCTCATGCACCGTCCGTCGCTGCGTGCCTTCGCCCGCTCGCGGGACCTGATCGAAGAGGCGCTCCGGCGCGCGCCGCATGCCGCGGAAGCGCATGCATGGCACGGCAAGTGGCATGTGCTCAGCGTATTCAATGGCTGGAGCACGGACCCCACGAAGGACACGCAGCGTGCGGTTGACTGTGCGGCGCGCGCGCTCGACATCAATTCGGAGAGCGCCTTCGCCCTGACCATAGATGGTTTCGTCCACAATAATCTGCTGCGCCGGATGGACATCGCCAGTGAGCGTTACGACGCAGCGCTGCGGCGCAATCCGAATGAATCGCTGGCTTGGCTCATGAGTGGCGCCCTGCACGCGTTCCGCGACGAGCCAGACAGGGCGGTGGGGGCGGCCGAGAAAGCGCGGCGGCTCTCGCCGATCGATCCGTTCCGATATTACTATGAGTCGTTGAGCGCAACGGCGCTGTTCGCGGCCGGCCGTTACGCGGAGGCTCTTGAGCTCGCAGAGCAGTCCTTGTTGCGACACGACCGCCATATCTCGACGCTGCGGGCCAAGGCCGCCTCGCTGCATTGCCTCGGCCGCGCGCAGGAGGCCAGGGCCACAGCGCAAGAAATTCTCCGCCGGCAACCAGGCTTTACGGTCGCCGGCTATCTTCGTGAGCATCCGGCAGGCGATCACGAGTTCGGACGGCGCGTGGCCGCCGCGCTGACGGGTGCAGGCATTCCGTAAACGGCAACTGAGGGACCGGACATGAGTTCATTGGGTGGAATGGGCGGCATGGGTGGTATGGGCGGCATGGGAGGCATGGGAGGCATGGGAGGCATGGGAGGGATGGGAGGCATGGGTGGGATGGGAGGCATGGGTGGCCTCACTGCCACCGGGCTCGGAGCCTTCCTTGGCGCGGGCGCAGACCCGGTCTACGACCCCGTGCTGGTGCAGGGCCTACAGATTACCGAGCAGGCGATTACCAATGTAGCGGGGGATTGGGACACCAAGGCAGCCGAGCCGCTCTCGTTCAACGCGCCGGGCAATCTGGAATTATGGGCGGAATGGGTCCGCGCGTCGGTTTACCTCACCGATTTCCTCCGCGATTTGGACTGGAAGATTCACGGAACGGACGACGCCGACGAGCGGTACGTCACGCTCGGCTATCGATGTCGCAAAGACCCCAATGACTGGAATTTATCCCCAGCGGCACCGTTCTACCGGGTGTTCCGCCCCAGCATGGACCGTTTCAAGCAACAACTCGATCTCGTGCATAATTATATCGACCAACGGCCAGATCGTACCGCCGAGATCATTACCCAGCTCGGCTTTCCGACGCCGTATTTCATGATGGTCCTCGGCCTGCAGGCCTCGCCGAACCGCCACATCACGGAGCTGATTACAATCACGCAGGTGATCGCAGCACACATGGCGATGCTCGTGAAACATCCGCTCGCCTGCCGCCGCCCCGACCGGCTCGGCGCCAAAGTGATGCCGATCATCCCGACCCCGGCGCATGGCACATTTCCAGCCGCGCACGCGGTGGAGGCATTTGCGGTCGCGGAGGTTCTCAAGCGGCTTGTGTGTTACGTACCCCACTATCCGGATGTCGATAAGCGCCTGGCTCTTCTGGACAAGCTGGCCGAGCGAATCTCGATTCACCGGGTCGTTGCCGGCATGCACTTCCCGATCGACATCTGGGCGGGCGCCCTGCTCGGACGCACCATCGGCGATATGATCATCGCAAAATGCATCCACTGCTCGGCCGAAGACAAAGCCTCGAAGGGCTGTTCGCAAATCCAGGGCTACAGCTACAACGCCGACGAGCTCGCGAGCGACGGTGATTTCTATATCCAGAAATTCAAAGTCCTGGAAGGCGCCTCGGAGTACGGCGTCGAGCAACTGAGGGAGAAGTGCGAAGTCTGTCCGAGCGGGCTTTTCCAGTGGCTTTGGGAGAAGACCACCGACGAGTTTGCGCTCGAGCGATAGGACAGCTCAATGGCAAGAAAGAACAACAGCTCCGAGGAACCGGGTGAGAACTATCTCGGCCCCTATGAGCGCTGGAATTTCGGTTTCGGCCAGCCGTTTGCTTTTCCTGCAGTCCGGAAATGGAAGAAGTATTTGACCGTCCTGACCGAAATCCCAAAGCAGGACGGGCCGAGGCACAACACGGTTCCAGTCGCGACGGACGATACACCCAGATGGTGGGTCCCGACGCTCTGGTGGACTCCCAAACTTACCTTCTTGCCGTTCGTCATCGAGAACAAGGAAGACGACATTCCATCTTTGAAAGACCTGATTGCGCTGCTTCTGGCCGTGCTAACGGCCTTGGTCCCGTTCGTGACGCGGGTTCTGGGAATTCTCGACATCAAGAAGCGCCGATTTCGCATGGCCTTCCCGGTGCCAGATGATGCTATGCACGACGAGATTGATACCCATCACCCCGATGATCCGCCGGTCGGTCACGAGAGGCCTCCCTGCGACGAGGGCAAGTGCATCACGGTGGTCGCCGTCATCGATGACGGGTTGCCGTTTGCGCATCGCAATTTCCGCAATGCGGAGGGCCGCACGCGGGTCGAGTTTTGCTGGCTGCAGTCCGTCCAGAAACTCGACGGCCAGAAGACGGTTCTGTTCGGCCGCGAATACGGTCGCGCAGAAATCGACCGTCTCATCAAAGACTATGGACACGATGAGGACGCGCTCTATCAGGAGGCGGGCGCTACCCTCGACACGGAAGAATTCCAATTTCTCGCCCGCCATGCCACGCACGGCGCGCACGTCATGGATCTTGCCACCGGATACGCCGCGGAGCGCAAGGAAACACCGCCGGACGAAATCCGCATCATCGCGGTGCAGCTGCCGAACACGATCGCCTTCGACACCTCTGGTTTCGGCAAGGACATGTATATGTTGTCGGCCTTCCATTATGTGTTCAATCGTGCCGACATCATCGCGGAAACATATGGCGTGAAGAACCTGCGCCTTGTCGTCAACTTCAGTTACGGGTTTTCCGGCGGCCCGCACGACGGCGGAATCGAGCTGGAGACGGCGATCGACGAGCTGATCGAGGCGCGCCGATGCAGGCAAGCGACAGATAAGCACCCTTTGCTCGGGCCAAGTCCGACAGCGCTCGTCCTGCCGGCAGGCAACATTTTCCTTGAGCGCACGCATGGCGTGATTCCTCCACCGTCCGAGGACGAGGAGCCTCTTGAGGTCCGCTGGCGGCTGCAGCCGAATGATCGCACGCCGAGCTATCTTGAGCTCTGGTTCGGAAAATCCTTCGACCCGGCCGGATACATCATCGACCTCTGGGATCCATGCAACACCTTGCGCATGTCCATTCCGATCAGCATCGACGACACGGTGCAGAATGATGCGGGAGATCCCTTCAAACCGGTGGATCTCTATGAGGGTGATTTTGCCGTTATCGGCCAGGTGAGCGTCGACCAGCACAGAGGCAATCGTTGGCGTCTGCTCGTCGTGCTGGCGCCGACCGAGCCTGAGGATATCTCGCGGCCACCGGTCATGAGCGGCGAATGGAGAGTCGTGATCAGGCCGGGAGCCGAAGCACGCCCGATCGACGAGCCGATCTATTGCTGGGTCCAGCGAGCAGCCGACCCCGAAAGCCTGCGCTCGGGAAGCCGCCAGAGCTATTTCGACGATCCGCGAAATATCCGCTATACGCGGCGTGGCGATCTTCGCGAGGTGGATACCGCGGGCGCGTTCGTCCGCCGTTTCGGAAGCCTGAATGGCATTGCGACCGGAGCGAAGTCCCTGGTCGTTGGTGGCTATCGGCTCGGTGCAGGCCTTGCCTCCAGCCTGAAATACGCGCGTCCGTCTCGCTACAGCTCGGCCGGCTCTCGGGAGCACGGATGGCTGCGGAGACATGTGGACTGCTCATCGATGTCCGAGCGGTCGCGCGCTCTCCCGGGCACGATCGCCGCGGGCGTGCGCAGCGGATCGCGCTCCTTCGTGCAGGGCACCAGCACCGCGGCGCCGTTTGTTGCACGGCAACTGGCCGAGATCTTCACGACGGCGCAGGACGCCGACATTCGTCGCGCAGAGCCTGCGAATTATCTTCCGCTGCTGCACGACAAATATCCTGCAGCTGATGACCCCGTGATCAGGGCTCGCCTCGGCAAGATTCGCGTCCCGCCGCATTGGCAACCCGGCGTCGAGCCGAAGTAGTCGGCTTGGTCGACGCGGTCAAGCTGCGTGGGCGCAGTGGTCGCCGCTGGAGCCAGTAGCGCAGCCTATGACCAGCAGGGCCTTGTCCAATGTAGTATTGTTGGACATTAGCATGGCATCGTCATTGGACGTCCAGCAGATCGCTGATCAGCGCTTTCGCATCAGTCTCGCGCCAAGCGGAACCGAGTCGACTGCAGAAGTCATCCTGTACGATGTGAATGTCTCGCTCAGCATCGCCGGGGTGGGGTACGCATGACGCATGACAAGACCCTCTCTTGACCTCGCGATATTACGTTAGGTCGATCCCGCCGGAATTTCGAGACAGAGCCGCGTTCGATTCCGGCCGGGGCGATCGTGGGGACCGGAATGGCGCGGGGCGTGCCTGATGCCGGGGAGCCTTCTGTTTTATTTTTGCGAGCTAACACCGCGCGTCATCTCGCTGGTATTCCTGTTGGTATCGGCAGCAATCAACGACGAAAATTATTTCAAATTCAATTGGTTATGGTACTAGGCGATTGGCGGCCAGGGGCACTACGCTTCGCCCTTCGGGCTTCGCGTGGCGCAGCCACGCAGGACCGAAAGGTGAAGCGTGTCCGGCGAAGCCTCTTGGCGAAGACGGACTATCGCGGCGAAACGCCTGCCCTCCCTAGCCATCCTCCCATCCGCACTGTATAAACCGGTAGCTTCTTCCGTAACTCGAAGAGGCTCACATGAACGACCTGCACACGTGGCTCTCGCAGCAGCACCACGGTTTGCGCACCTTCCGGACATTTCAGCAGAAGCTCGAGACGCTCGGCCGGGACGATCCCGCCCAGCGCGGCCTGTGCCGCCTGTTGAGCGGTCTCGTCGGCAGCTATGTCGAGGCCTTTGACGAAGCCCCGCTGCCGGTCGAGGTCGCCGACGGCGCCTATCACCGTCTGCTGACGCTGCTTGCAAGCATCGACCTGAACGCCGACGCCGAGCGGCGGATCGCCGACATCAACCGGGTTGCGGAGAGTCGGCTCTGGCAGTGACGGGAAAGTGCCGCGTGCAACCGGCGTCGGCCTCCCCGACGCTCTGTGCCGGCAGCAGGCCGCGTGCGTGCCGGCACGAACGACCATCGAGGCGTTCGACTTCGCCAAGTCGATACCTATATCCAGCAGCAGTACATGGTGTTGCAGCGAGCAGCTTTGATGGCCAGGAGACGCACGACGGAAGCCGACGCCGACGATCTCCCCCGCTACTTCGTCTGGGTCCGGGGCCTCGAAGGCCCCGAGCCGCAGAAATGGACGGCGATGGATTTCGGCATCGGTGACTGGAAGCGGCCGCTCGTGCTGGCCTATCTGGAGCTGCCCGAAGGCGAGCGGCACCTGCCCTTGTCGGCGCTGGCGCGGCGCTATCCGCCGCCGCGGGTGGAGACATTGTAGGCTGTAGAGCGGGTAGCGTCGAAGAGCGATCCTCACTTCCCCCTCGCCGCAGTCGGCGTCAACCCGAACCGCCTGCGGAAGCAGCGGTTGAAATAAGAGAGGTCGTTGAAGCCGCAGGCAAACGCGATGTCGCTGATGCGGCCCTCGCGGTGGGCGAGGAGGTCGGCGGCCTTGCGCAGGCGCAGTTCGTTGAGGCGCGTGGTAAAGCTCGCGCCGGCTTCGAACAGCAGCTCGTTGACGTAGCGTTCGGAGAGACCGGCGGCGGCGGCAAGCTTTTGTGCGGAAAAATCCGGTTCGTGGAAGCGCGTTTCCAGAATCGGCAGCACGGCCTTGAGCCGCACGGCGCGCAGGCCCCGGCGGCGGGCCGCGGCTGCAATATCGCTGCGGGCGCCGAGACCGATCGCGGCGAGATCGAGCAAATGGGCGGCGATCGCCATGCCGGCCTCGTCGGCGGCCGCGGGATGGCGAAGCAGGAGATCGCTGTAGTCCATCGCCAGCGACAGCGCGCCGCCGGGCTCGAGCTCGCAGCCGACGAGATCGTCGGCATCGGGCACCATCGCCCGCAGCGTATCGACAGGCAGATGCACATTGGTGAAGCGCTTGTGGCTCGCGCCGTCAGCGGCGAAGAACGGCTCGTCCAGCTTGAGCAGCACCATCGATCCCGGCCGCATGGTGAACTCGCGGCCGCGATGGACCACCTGCGAAGAAAGATCTCCGGTATTGCGCGCGAGGCAAAAACGGTCGTCGCCGGTCTCGATCACCTGGCGCTTCTCCCGCCGCACCGTGACGAAGCTGCCGTCGCAACGCCCAAGCATGGTGCTGCCGATGTGGATCGAGTTCATCGTGGCGCGAAACGGCACGTCGGATGCCGGATCCAGCTCGCCGGTGTTGGAGAAATGCTCGAACAATTCGGCGAAGCGAATGAAGCGCTGCCGGTCGGACAGGCCCTGCGGGAGCATGTCGGTGGAGAGCGCTTTCCTGATGACGGACATCGAAAGGACTTCCAACAAAGACTTTTTTCGAAAAACGTCGTGCTTGAAACCGGCCGAACCTCGCAGGCAGGAGATGAACCCGTGCTGAAGGCTGCCGCCCGCAGGCTATCAGCACGCCAACGTGAATCAAGCTGCGCCGGTCAGTCCAAGCCGTGACGTCGCCGGCGCCGGACAGTCCAAGACGGTCCGCATCGGCGGGCCCTATTCAGGCGGCGGTTGCGGCATCCGCCACACAGGGGGCTGCATCCGGGCAACCGGGCGGGCCCAGCCTGACGCCCGCTGGAGGAGACAACGACATGCGAACCTCTCTACCCCGCAGCTTCGTGCTCGGCGGCGTCATCGCGACCAGCCTCTGCATCGGTTACGCGCTGGGCGCGCAGCCGCACATGGACGAAGCCATCGCGATCCTGCAATCGGCCCGCGCCGAGCTCGGCAAGGCCGAGCCGAACAAGGGCGGCCATCGCGAGAAGGCCATCGGGTTGATCGACCAGGCGATAGCCGAAGTGCGCGCCGGCATCGCATTCGCCGCCGGTCATTGAAGCAACGGCACCCGGGAGGACAAGACATGATGCGCACCCTGTTTGCCGCAGCCGTCGCGCTCGGCGCGATCACGGGCGTTGCCCAGGCCATGCCGCTCGCGCCGCTCGGCGCGAGCGCGAATGGCGACGTCATCGCCGTCACCGGCGGCTGCGGCCCCGGCTGGCATCGCGGCCCCTACGGCGGCTGCCTGCGAAACTACGCCAACCCCGCCGCGCACGCCTGCCCGCGCGGCTACCATATCGGTCCCGGTGGCCGCTGCCGCGGCAATGGCAGGTAGAGGCTGAACGCTCCGCCTCTCCCCGTTCGTCGGGAGAGGCGTCCGCGGACATCGCTTGCCTTCGCCGTCCGGCACGCCGACCGGCACAACCAAATGCTTTTCGCGACCGTCATTCCGCGGCGTCCGACCGCAGCGAGAGTGCAGGTTCCCGCTTGCTACCTCAGCGGGATTGTGTGCAGAATACACCTTATTTTCTGACGCAATCATTGATTGAATCCGGGGAGCGCTGCGCGGCCCGGGCCTGAAGCGCTCCTCGCGAAATTGCCGGAGAAGCCCATGCCACATCATGATGGCGAGCGGAACGCTGATATTGTCGGACCGGAACACCCACATAGCGATATGAATGCCGGCGGGACGGCCGGCTCCTCCTCCTCCAAACGCAAGCTGGTGCTGTTCGCCGATGGCACGGGCAACGCGTTCACCACCCAGGAATCCAGCGTCTGGCGTCTCTACGAGGCGCTCGATCACACCCAGCCGGATCAGATCTCGCACTACATCAAGGGTGTCGGCACCGCCGGCTGGGCGCCGCTCGCCGCGCTCGACGGCGCCACCGGCATCGGCGTGCCCAGCAACGTCCGCAAGCTCTATCGCTTCCTGTGCTGGAACTGGCGCGAGGGCGACGAGATCTACATCTTCGGCTTCAGCCGCGGCGCGTTCACCGCGCGTACGCTGGCGTCCATGGTCGCGAGCCAGGGTCTCGTGCCGGCGGAGATCGAAGGCACGCCGGTGTCGCATGAGGAGATGGAGCGCAACGCCATGGCCGCGTGGCGGGAATACCGCCGCGACACCGTGCCATTGAAGAAGAGCCTGCCGACGATCTGGATCGCGCGCTTCATCCGCGATCTCCTGCTCTATCTCTATCATTCGATCTGCGGGCACCGTTCCTACGCCGATGTCCGGGCGGCGATGAACGGTCGCGAGAACGTCGACATCGAATTCATGGGACTGTTCGACACGGTCGAGGCCTTCGGCGTCCCGATCGAGGAGCTGCGCGTCGCGATCGACTGGGCGATCTGGCCGATCTCGTTTCGCAATCACCGGCCCTCGCGCAAGGTGAAGCACATCTGTCATGCGCTGGCGCTGGACGACGAGCGTACCACCTTCCATCCGCTGCGGATCGACCAGAGCCAGCTGGCGGCCGACCAGACGGTCAAGGAGGTGTGGTTCGCGGGCGTGCATTCCGACATCGGCGGCGGCTATCCGGATTCCACGCTGTCCTTCGTGCCGCTGGTCTGGATGACCGATCAGCTCGACGGCAGGCTCCGTTTCCAGGACGGCGAGATCGAGCACTTCAGGGAATACCAATCGGCGATCGGACCGAAGCACGATTCGCGCAGCGGCGCCGCCGTGCTCTACCGTTACGGACCACGCCCGGTCCTCGCCGGTGAAGTCAATGGCGGGCTGCCGGTGGTGCACTTCGCCGTCATCGAACGCATGCTGTTCGGCTGCGACGACTACGCGCCGATCATGCTGCCGGCGAACGCGCTGGTGCTGATGCCGGACGGCAGCAAGCTGAACCTCATTGAGGACGGTACCCGCGAGGCGATGAAGCAGGCCTATGTCGCGAAAGCCAAGGGCCCCCGGCGCGAGAAGGAGGCCGACGACTTCACCCGCATGAGCACGCCCAGCGCCGAAATGGCCAGGCTCACGCGCGACACCGTGTGGTGGCGGCGCGTCGCCTATTTCTCGCTGCTGGTCATGGTCGGCGTGATCGCGATCTGGCCGTGGATCGCCCGCAGCCTGATCGGGGTGTCGAAGGACCACGGCCTGCAGGGCACGGTGGTGTTACACGTCATCGCCACCATCGACTGGCTCGTTGGCGGCGTGCTGGGTCCGCTCGCCAATCTGGTCAGGAACGTCCTGCCATCCTATGCCGCGCCGTGGCTCGACATCACGCTGTATTACCCGTTCGTCACCTCGATCGTCCTGGCCATCACGTACCTGATCTGGCGCAGGAACTCGGTGCTGCGCGACACCATCCAGGAACGCGCGCGGCTGGCCTGGAGCAGGCCACGTCGCATGGCAAGCCGGCAGAATGTCGACGAGCCCGGCAAGCTGCTCCGCTTCGCCCGATGGATGCGGCTGAATGCAGGGCCGGCCCGCTGGATTTTCGCCAGGTTCGTGCTGCCCGGCGCCTTCCTGTTCATCATATTCTATTCCGCACTGCTGATTGGAGCGACCAGCGTCTTCACGGCGCGCGTTGCGACCGGCAATATCTGCACGACGCCCGGGCCGGAGGCAGGGACGCCCGTGCCCGACGAGCCGGTCGATGCGCGCGGCCGTTTCGCGACGGAGGAATTTTGCTGGTGGAGCGGCCTCGCGGTCGAGAAGGGCCGCAAATACCGCGTCTGGGTCGAGATCGAGGATCCCTGGTTCGACCGCACCATCATGAGCGGCACAAACGGCTTCACGACCTATTTCACGCCTCACTACCTCGCCCTCCCGACGCTCCGTCAGTTCGGCGCCGCCTGGTTTCAGCCCGTGGTACGCGTCGGCACGAAGGGAATGAGCGACATTCCGCTGCAGGCCGTCAACGTCATGCCGGCCGACGAATTGCCGCGCCGGATGAATCCGACCATTCCGTTCGAGGACGATGCGGACAAGCGCAAGGGCAGGTATCCGACCCGGCTCGACAAGACGAAGGAGTTCGAGGCACTTCCCGACAACAATCCGCTCAAACTCGCTGTCGGCAAGCTCGGACCTTTCGAGCCGGTGCCGAAGGATGCCACGGCGCGCACGATCTGGGAGAACCAGAAACTGTCGGGACGGCTGGTGGCGGAATTCGTCGCGCCCGACGCCGGCGATCTGTTCTTCTACGTCAACGACGCCGTGCAGATTTACCCAACATTGCTGCCGGCACCGTTGCGGCCGACGAAGCTCGACGCGGTCCAGGGGCCCTATGAGCAGTTCTACAAGAACAATGCCGGCACCGCGCGTATCATCGTGCAGCGACTGCCGAGCCCGCCCATGCCGACGGATAAACCGGCCGCGACGAAGCAGTAGGCACCCGCGTCCCGGACGCCGCCTCATCGCCGCCCCCATGATTATGGGTGTCGCGGCGTCCGCGCCGCGGTTAAGGTGACCTCGCGCCGCGGGGGACACGCGGTGCGGGACGATGGACATGAGCGAACAGGGCGAGACGGGTGAAGCCATCACCATCCTCCTCGTCGAGGATGATGCGCCGACCTGCTGGCGGCTCCAGGATGCACTGGTCAAGGCCGGCTACGAGGTGCGCAGCGCCGGCACGCTGGGAGAGGCCCGCTCGGCGCTGGGCGAGGCGGCACCGCGCGTGCTGCTCACCGATCTCAGGCTTCCCGACGGCCACGGCGTCGAGCTGATCCGCGAGGTCCGGCGGCGCTTTCCCGATACCGAGATCATGGTGATCTCGGCGCTCGGCGACGAGGAGAGCGTGATCTCCGCGATCACGGTCGGCGCCACCGGCTACCTCCTCAAGGACGCCTTCCCCACCGATATCGCCACCACCGTGCGCGATCTGGTCGCCGGCCATTCGCCGATCTCGGCCTCGATCGCCCGCTTCATCGTGCGGCGAACGCAAAATTCGGCGGAGCCGCCGCCGGGCCCCGCACTCAACACCGCAAGGCTGACCCCGCGCGAGATCGACATCCTCTGGGGCATCGCCAAGGGCTTCAGCTATGCCGAGATCGCGAGCCATCTCGGCCTGTCCAGGCAGACCGTGCCCGGGCACATCAAGAACATCTATCGCAAGCTCGAGGTCCACACGCGCAGCGAAGCGGTGTTCGAGGCGGTGCAGCAGGGCCTGATCAAGCTGTGAGCGAGATCGCGGCGAAGGCAACGATCAAACCCGCGCGGCGCCGGCTGCTGGCCGCGCGCCTCGTGCCCTACCTGCTGCTGCAGGCGTTGATCGTGATCGCCACCATCCTCGGGCTTCGGCTGCTCCAGCCGAGCGACCCCGACGATTTTGCCTTGAGCGGATTTTCGCTGCGGGAGGACGGCGCGACGCATCCCGTGACGCTGCCGCATTTCACCTCGTCGCGTTACTCGCTCCAGGACCCGCCGCTCTATTCGGGCACCTTCGTCTTCAAGCCCGATGCGGAAAACACGGCCTGGTCGGTCTTTCTGCCACGCTTCAGCAATGGCGTGGAGGTCGCGGTCAACGGCGTCGCGATCCTGGACTCCAGGCGCGATCCCACCGCCAACCGGCCCGACCGCAACACGCCGGAGATCACAGTGATCCCGTCATCGCTGCTGCGCGACGGCAGCAATGACATCACCGTCCGGCTGTTGGTGTGGGGTCCGCTGCGAGGCTTCCTCGACACCGTCTATGTCGGACCGGACGAAAGCCTGCGGGGAGCTTACGAGACGCGCACGCTGCTGTTCGTGACGCTGCCCGTCGTGTTCTCGGCCTGGCAATCGTTGCTGGCGGTGATCCTCGCCATCATGTGGCTGATGCGACGCCACGAGCCGGTCTATGGCGTACTGGCGGCGGGAATGCTGGTCGGCGCAATGCAGGCCTTCGCGCCGGCGCCGCTGCCGCCCGCGCCCTATCCACGGCTGGCCGCCATCCTGCTGGCGTCCGCGCCGATCGAGAGCGCGCTGGTCGTGACGTTCGCAGTGCTGTTCTTCGGCTGGCGCTGGCCGCGCTACGGGCTGCTGTTGTTCGTGCCGGGGCTCGTCATCCTGCTGGTCGGGCTCTTTGCGAGCCAGCCGATCCCGCGCATCACCTTCCTGTTCCTCGGCGTGCCGACCGTGGGCGTGTGCCTGATGCTGCTCGTCGTCATCCTGACGTGGGCGGTGATCAGGCGGCAGGACGCGGCGAGCTTTACCTTCGGCTGCGCCGTGACCATCGTGCTGACCTGCTGGTTTCACGACATGCTCTCGGCGTTCGAGTTCGTGCGGGACGATCGCACCTTCGTCACGCGGCTGTCCTATTCGGCGATGCTGGTCGCGATCGGCGCCGGGCTGACCTGGCGCTTCGCCCGCGCGCTGAACCAGGTCGACAGCTTCGCCGGCCAGCTCGTGACGCGCGTGCGCGAGGCCGAGGAGCGGCTGAAGGCAAGCTTTGCCCGCGAGGAGGCACGCGCCCGCGCCGCCGCGCTCGCCAATGAGCGCACGCGGCTGATGCGCGACCTGCATGACGGCCTCGGCGGCCAGCTCGTCAGCATCGTCGCGCTGTCCGAGCGCGGCCATGAGGGCGCGACCATCACGGACGCCGCCCGCGCGGCGCTGAAGGATCTCCGTCTCGTCATCGACTCCATGGACGACATCGGCGGCGACCTCATGCTCGCGCTCGGCTCCTGGCGCGAGCGCGCGGCGATGCAATTGCGACCGCACGACATCGCGCTCGACTGGCGCGTGGCGACGCCGCAGGGCCTGCCGCTGCATCCCGAGCTGAGGCCATGGCACGTGATCCAGATCGTGCGTATCCTCGACGAGGCCGTGACCAATGCGGTCAAGCACGCGCACGCCGGCAATATCGCGGTCACCATCGAGACGCTTGACGCGGACCAGGGGCCGTACGGCGTGATCAGCGTGACCGACGACGGCCGTGGTTTTGCGCTGGCGGGTGATTGCGCGGCCGCGGGCGCGAGCCAGACCGCACGGGGCTTGCGCAACATGAGAAGCCGCGCTGCGCGCTGCGGCGCGGTGCTCGATCTGAGCTCGGATGCCTCGGGCACGCGGGTGCGGCTGCAATTGCCGCAAATCTTTCCCGACAGCGACGCCGCTGCCGGCTGAAAAGCCCCCCTCCCCGAACGTGTGGGACGCACGGAGAGAGGGAACGGGCCGGATGTTTTTCATGCGGAGGACGGGGGGTTCGTCCGCAGGTCATCCTTTCGCCCGAAGTCTTTCCTCTCCCCGCATCCGCCTTCGCTAAAGCTTCGGCGGACAAGAGCGGGGCGAGGTGAAGAAAAGCTCAGCGGATGCCGACGCGATTGACGGGACCGCCGCGATTCATCGGCGTCCCGGCACGTACGCCGACACCGGGCGCACCGACGCCGGGCGTCGCGACCGCAGCCGCCGCGACCGGGGCTCCCGGCGCGACCACCACCGCCGCCGTCGGCCGCACCACGCAGCCCTTGGGCACGCCGACCGTCTTGCAATAGACCACCGCCTGCGCCGGGCTCGTGCCCAGCGACACCATCGCAGCACCCGCCAGCGCCATGATCGTCAGCCCGGCGCTCAGCGCTCCCGCTCTTTTCGACATCTTGCTCTCCTGCTTCCCGTTCGGCGTCCCGGTGCAATCACCGGGTTTCGCAGCCGACGTGCAGTCTGAATGGCAAAAGACGGCGCACGGATACATGCCATGAAGATGGGGGTACCGAGGCCAGAAGCGCGAGCCGATGCCATGAACATGGCATGGACCGGCACCAGGCCTTCGCGAGATGGTCCGCCCGCTTGATCCCAAACGGGACCACCGACAATCCCAAAGAGGTGCTTTATGAAGATTTCGGTTCTTGCCGCGCTGCTGCTCGCCGCCACCGCCCTGCCCGCCGCAGCACAGTCCGGTCCGACGCTGCCGGAGCAGATGGCCTGCCGCGGCGACGCCAGCAAATTCTGCGCCGAACATGTCGGCAAGCCGCCGCAGATGAACGCCTGCCTGCGCGAGAACAAGTCGAAGCTTTCGGACGGCTGCCGCAAGGTGGTGGAGTCGCACGGGGGGTGAACCAGTCGTCATTCCGGGGCGCTCCAACGGAGCGAACCCGGAATCCATCTCGCCACGATCTCCGCGGATAGATGGATTCCGGGCCTGCGTGCTGTGCACGCATCCCGGAATGACGAGGTCGCGCCCCCAAAGCACAAATCTTGCAAGCACTCCGCGTCACGACGCTGTGATCCTCGGAGTGCCCTTCAATGTACGACACGATCATCGTAGGCGCCGGCTCGGCCGGCTGCGTGCTGGCCAACCGGCTGTCGGCCGATCCACATCGCAAGGTATTGGTGCTGGAGGCAGGCCGGGCGGCGCCGCTCGCTTCCGACATTCCGTCGGACTGGCCGACGATGTTCAACACGGCGGTCGACTGGGGCTACTATACCGAACCGCAGGCGGGCTGCCGCGGGCGGCGCATCTTCTGGCCGCGCGGCAAGATGGTCGGCGGCTCCGGCGCAATCAATGCGATGATCTATATCCGCGGCCTGCCGTCCGATTACGACGGCTGGGAGAAGGCGGGATGCGAAGGCTGGGCGTGGCGCGACGTGCTGCCGAAATTCATCGCCTTCGAGAACAATGCGCGCTTCACCGACGATCCCTTGCACGGCACGAGCGGACCGCTGTACGTCGCCGACGTTCCCCATGTCGACCCGAACGAATTGAAATGGCTGGAGGCGGCGCAGGCCGCAGGGCTTCCGCACAATCCCGATTTCAACGGCGCCACCCAGGAAGGCGCGGGCTTTTTCCAGTTCGTCATCAGGGACGGTGAACGTTTCGGCACCGGCAAGGCCTATCTGCGCCCGGCGCTGACGCGCGCCAATCTCACGCTGAAGACAAGCGTGCGCGTGACCCGCATCATCATCGAGCGCTCCCGCGCGATCGGCGTCGAATATCTCGAGAACGGACAGCCGAAGAGCGCCTTCGCGACCAGCGAGGTGGTGCTCGCCTCCGGCGCCATCGGCTCTGCGCAACAACTCCTGCTGTCGGGCGTAGGTCCTGCCGACGAATTGAGGGCGGCCGGTGTGGAGGTCGTGCACGAGCTGGCAGGCGTCGGCAGGGATCTCCAGGACCACATCAACATTCCCATCACCTTCTACACGAAGGAGAAGATCGGCGTCGGCGCCTGGACGGAGGAAAGCCTGGCCGCGAGCCTTGCCGAGTGGGAAACCAGCCGCAGCGGTCCGCGCACCTCGCCCTGGGTCGCCGCCGGCGCGCATGTGCGTAGCCGCCCCGATGTCGAGCCCGACCTCCAGCTTTACGGCGCGATCAGCCCGCACCGCGACTATGTCCGCTTCCTGTCGTCCAGGCCGGGCATCACCCTGCATGCGACGTTGCAGCGGCCGAACAGCCGCGGCCGGATCTCGCTGCGTTCGGCCGATCCGATCGAGCATCCCGCGATCGACCCCTGCTATTTCGCGTCGGATGCGAGCGGTAGCGACATCGCGACCATGATCGAAGGCGTGCGCATCAACCGCCGCATCGCCGCGCAATCGCCGCTGAAGGAGATGATCGAGGGCGAGATCACGCCGAGCGCGGAAGCCGCGAGCGATGCGGAGATCGCCGACTATATCCGCGGCCATTGCACCACGCTCTATCACGCCGCCTCGACCTGCCGGATGGGCACGGACGATCTCGCCGTCGTCGATCCGCAGCGGTTGCAGGTGCGCGGCATTGACGGCTTGCATATCGCCGACGCCTCGGTGATCCCGATCATGGTCTCCGGCAACATCCAGACGCCGACGATCCTGATTGCCGAGAGCGCAGCGGCCGCGATCCTGGGTTAGGCGCTAGTCGTCGTCGGGGCCGAACAGCCTGATCTGCGGGAAGCCGCCACGCGGCCGGCCCGCGTAATCGCGCGCATGTGAGTCTTCGCGAATGTTGCGGGCCACGTCGTCCCAATCGGTCCGGTCGCGCATGCCGCGTGGATCGCGGGAGTCATAGCGGTGACGCTCGGACCAACGCTCGCGGCGATCCATCCGGCGCCGTTCGGACGCGGCGCGCTTCACGTCAGAATCCCTCGCCTTGGCATAGGCGTTGTCAGGTGACGGGAAAGGCTCTGTCGAGGCCTGCTGCTCGACGGGCTTTGCGGCTTGCGATGGCGGTGCCGGCTTCGGCGGCTCGACTGCGGCCGCTTGCGATGGCTGCGGCGCAGGCGGCTCGGCCTTCGCCTGAATGGCCTGCGTGTCGTCGGGCTTTGTCTCTGGCTTTTCGTCCCGCGCCTGCGCGGGCGCAGTGATCATGGTGCCAAAGGCTTGCGAGCCGGTGAGATATTGCACACGCTCCGACGGCGCATTGCTCTGGGCCGGCGCGGTAGCGGCTTCGGCGCGCTGCGCCATCTTGCTGGTGTCCGGCCCCTGCTTGGGCGCGACCGGATTCATGATGTTGCCGGCGACGATACCGCCCCCGAGACCAATGGCGATGGCCGCGACGATGGTTCCTGCACCGACGAAATAGGCTGTCGAGGCGCGCATTGGTCCACTCCCTCTTTTGGAGCGGGCAACGCCTGGAGATTGCCGGATGTTCCTGACATCGGCGGTTCCCCAAAGCGCGATGGCTCGCCATCGCGCCTTGGCTCATTGTTTGAGCATGAGCTCTTCGGGAAACCGCGCGTCAGATCTGCTGCGCGACCTTCTCCAGCCCAATGATGCGGGCGAGCTTGCGCACTTCCTCTTTCTGGTCGTCACGCAGCTGGAACAGAAGCGGCATCGCGGCCGACTTCAACTGCTGGACCTCGTCGCAATTCGGATCGATCTGCGCGCCGGGCGGCGCGTTCGGATTCGACAGCTTGTTCGCCTGGATCCTGCGGACGACGTTGCGCAGCGCAGTCTCGACCGAAGGCCAGTAATATTCCTGCGACGAGGACAGCTTCAGACGATCCTTGATGCCCGAAATCTGAACGTCGGAGAGCAGCGAATAGGATTTCTGCGGCTGCGGCTTGGCGACGACCTTCGGCTTGGCCGGGACTTCGACAGCGGGAACTTCCGCCGTGGGCGCCTCGTTCACGTTCGCCGATGAACCCGTCCTGGGTATCGGAATATCGGACGGAGTGGCGGCGGCAAAGGCCTGGCGCAGCGGCTCGGTCAACACGGGCGCCTGCGCGAGCCTGTCGGCGGGCACCAGGACCGGCTCGATCGCGGCCGAGGCCAGCGCCAGGGTCGGAACCAGACGGTCGGCCTTGGCGGCGCGGTTGGTCGCGAGCGGTTTCGGCGGGGCCTGGGTGATCATCTCGGCACTAACGCTGGGCACGCTATCGCGTCCGAGAATAGCGGTGGTGGCGGCACCGAGGACGAGGAAACAGGTCAGAACGACGATGGTGATGGCTTTGGACAAACGTCTCTCCGACGGGGAGGGGCGGTTCACGATGTTGTCAACGGTGCCCGGGAAAAAGGAACGAATTAAGGCTTGAGTGTGCCTTTGCGGCGACAATCACCATGCCTGTGGCGACACGGCTAAAAAGCCGAGTAAAATCAGGCCGCTACCGCTAGATCGTAGGCATCCTGGATGTCCGCGACGATCTCGGAGGCCTCCCAGACCGCGCGCGGCTCGACCGATTGCAGCGTCACCGTCCAGTTGCCGCCCCGGCGGGTGCGGGGGACGCTGACGATGTCGAAGCGCACATTGCGGCACAGCGGGTGGCGGGCCAGCGCATGGGCCACGCGGACGCGGATTTCGTCCAGCGAAGCCGCCGTCTTGGAGTTGAGAAAATCGAAGTCCATCGCCTGTCCCTCTCGGTCCTGATTGGCGGCCTCGAGGGGGATTCTGGGCGGGCGATGGTTAATCCGCCGTTAAGTGAGGGGAAATGGAGCTATGCGGGATCAACTGTGACGGGGGCTGGAAGTCTCCGCATCGTCATGCCCGGGCTTGTCCCGGCCATCCGCGTCTCACCTGCGGCACCGGGAACGTGGATGCGCCCGGGATAAGCCCGGGCATGACGGAGCCCGGCTACCGCCCACCCGCCTCGCGGTATTCGGCAAGAGTCCGCGCAACGAGATCGCCGACGGCGAGCACATCGGTCACGCCGGATGTCGAGTGCCCGCCGCTCCAGATATCGCGCCAGCGTTTTGGCCGGTTCTCCCGCGCGGTAACGTCGATGTCCTTGGCGATGTCGATCGCCCCGCGCGCCGGCAGGTCGTCGGGATCAAGTCCCGCAGCGACGATCGACGGTTTCAGCATGCTGGTCTGAAGTCCCGTGAACGCGGTGGTCAGCAGGATGTCGTCGGCGCTGCTCTCGACCAGCATTCGTTTGTAACGATCGTCCGCCATGCTCTCGCGCGTCGCGATGAACTTCGTGCCCATGTAGCCGAGATCGCAGCCCAGCACTTCCGCGGCATGCAGCGCGCGCCCATCGCTGACGCCGCCCGCGAGCACGATGATGCCGTCGTAGAACGCGCGCACCGCGCGGACGAAGGCGAACGGATTGAGCCAGCCGGTCTGCCCGCCCGCGCCAGCGGTGAGCAGCACGAGCCCATCGGCACCTGCTTCCGCCGCACGTTCGGCGTGGCGGATCGAGGCGACATCCGCCAGCACCAGCGCACCGGCGTCGTGCAGCGGCTTCAACACCGGCGCGGGCGAGCCGACCGAGGTGATGACGATCTCCGGCCTGTGCCGCAGCAGCGCGGCGAGATCCTGCTCCAGCCGCGCGTTGGAGCGGTGCACGATCAGGTTTGGACAGAGCGGCGCGGCCTTGCGGCCGGCCTGATCTTCATGCCGTCGCAGCCGCGCGTCGATGTCGGTGAGCCATTCGTCGAATTGTTCCGTGCTACGGCAATTCGCGCTCGGAAAGCTGCCGATTACGCCGTTGCCGCAGGCCGCGACCATGAGCTCGACGCCCGACACCAGAAACATCGGCGCGGCGATCAGCGGCAGAGCGAGGCGATCGCGGAAACGTTGCAGTCGATCTGACGTCACGCATGCCTCCCTCGCGCGGGCTTTGCCGTTCCATCCCGCATTCCCTGTGCTAGCGTTACGGCAAACATTGGCACGCCAGAAGCCGATGACAAAGCAACGAGGAAACATATGTCCGATCCGCTCCACGCATCGCCACCGACTTGTGCGCAGACGCTGCAGGCGCTGGCGCGCTATCCGGGCCGCACCGCTTTCGCCTGGCCCGGCGGATCGCTGAGCTATCAGGGCACCATCGACCTGATCGGTCGCATCCAGGCCGTGTTCATGCGGCTTGGATTGCCGCCCGGCGCACGCGTCGCCTTCCTCACCGCGAACCGTGCCGACACCTGGTGCGCGGGTGTCGCGGCGCAATTATCGAGGCTTTGCATCACCTGGCTGCATCCACTGGGATCACGCGGAGACCAGCTGTTCCAACTCGAGGATTCCGAGGCCGAGGTGCTGGTGGTCGATGCGGCCGCATTCCGCGATCGCGGCGGCGAGCTTGCCGCGCAGGCGGGTTGCCTCAAGGCGGTCTTCACCATGGGACCGGCCGACTATGGCGTCGATCTGTTGCAGGCGATCGAGATCGAAGGCCATGCCAGCGCGCATTGCTTCGCCGGGCCTGACGATCTCTCCACGCTGAATTACACCGGCGGCACGACCGGCAAATCCAAGGGCGCGCTGCGCTACCATCGCGAAAATGCCGGGGCTGCCGCCGCGATCCTCGCCGACTTCGAAATCCCGGAAGGTGCCCGCTATCTCACGGTCGCCCCGATCAGCCATGTCGCCGGCACCAAGGTGCTGCCGACCCTGATGCGCGGCGGCACCGTGCACATGCTGAAGGGTTTCGATCCCGAGGCCGTGCTGGCGACGATCGCGCGCGAGCGCATCAACTTCACGCTGTTCGTTCCGACCATGATCTACGTGCTGCTCGACCATCCGGCGCTGAACAGGACCGACCTCTCCTCGCTCGAGCTCGTGCTCTACGGCGCCTCCGCGATGTCGCCGAGCCGGCTGATCGAGGGCATCGAACGGATCGGGCCGGTGTTCTCGCAGCTCTACGGCCAGACCGAATGCTATCCGATCTCGGTGCTGCGCAAGAAGGACCATGATCCCAGGACGCCGGAGCTGTTCCTGTCCTGCGGCTACCCGATCGCGGCCTGCGAGGTCAGGATCCTCGACGACAACGACCAGGAAGTGAAGACGGGCGAGGCCGGCGAGATCTGCGTGCGCGCCCCGCATGTGATGGCGGAATACTGGAAGCGGCCTGACGTCACGGCCGAGACGCTGAAGAACGGCTGGGTCCACACCGGCGACATCGCGCGCAAGGACGAGCGCGGCTACATGTTCATCCTCGATCGCAAGAAGGACATGATCGTCTCCGGCGGCTTCAACATCTTTCCGCGCGAGGTCGAGGACGTGCTGTCTCAGCACGCGGATGTCGCGATGGTCGCGGTCGTCGGCATCCCCGACGAGAAATGGGGCGAAGCCGTCATCGCCATCGTCGTGCCGCGCGAAGGCGCAAGGCCCGATCCGGACGAGCTGATCAATTTCGTGAAGACGCGAAAGGGTTCGGCGCATGCGCCAAAGCAGATCCAGTTCGCCAAGCAATTGCCGATGACCGGCGTCGGCAAGGTCGACAAGAAGGTGCTGCGCGCGGGATTTTGGAGCGGGCGGGACCGGATGGTGGGGTAGTCATCTCGATCTGCAACTTGTGGCAGGCAGCACCGTACAGGCTCCGGCGCCCGACCCCGGGATTTTACGGTGTCGCTGTGACCGGCGAACAACAGCGCGGAAGGGACTTTTCAGCCACGCCGTCCGCGCGATTGCGGGCGAATCAACGAATCAACTAGACCGCTGATGGGGCTGGGAAGCGGAGTATCAAATGAGAGTCGCTTCCTTGGAAAGTGCGTTGGCCGCAATCACGTTGATCACGGCTATTGTTGTCCTGCTGTGGGAGATCAAGATCGTCTACGGCAGTTGAACTGGCAGGACGCTGGCGTCGAACAGAGACCTCCGGACAAGAAGAGGCTCGCGACCAGGGCATCCCTTCCGCGGCGGCGGAAGTCTGCCGTTCAATCGGCTCAAGCAGCGATCACGGCGCTTGCCGTCACGCTCACCGCTTCTCGATCACCAGGCTCTGCACCGCACGACCGAAATAGCCATGCCTGTCCGCCAGCCGCGACATGGCGAGCCCCGCGCCGTCGGGGCCGATCCAGGAGTCGCCGTCGAGCAGGATCCACTCGCCGACCGGCTGGCGCGCAAAGCTCACGGTGAGATCGGCATTGATGTAGGTCCAGGCGCGGAAGTCGAGCGTCGAGGCGGTGCCGTTGGAAAAGTCGGCGGCGACCACGGCGCGCATGGCCTGCGAGACCGCTTCGCCCTCGATCAGGGGATGGTCGACGCGAAACCAGATCGCGCCGGCACCGGCCTGGCCGAAGCGGCCGCGCGCGGCGCGCATCGAGACCGAGCGCACGAACGGACTGGTGGCGGCATGACCGTCCTCGACCAGGGAATCCTCCGGCGACGGCAAGGTGACGGGCAGCTCCTTGACCTCGTCCGGCAGCGCCTGCGCCTGCGCCTTGATCTTGAGCACGGTGGCGCCCACGACCTGCACGCCGTCGGCGAGCAGCTTGATGTCGCAGAGCTGGATCTTGCGGCCCTCGCGCAAAACCTCGGTCGCGATCGTGAGCGGCGCCACCGGCACCGGGCGCATCAGATCGATGGTGACGCGCGCAATCGCCATCGGCACCGGCGTCGGGATGCGTTCGGCCGCCCACGTCACCAGCGACGCCGGCGCCGATCCATGCTGCATGCGCCGGTCCCAGGGACCTGCGGCATCAGGGCTGGTGACGACGCTGTTGCCGTCGACGCGGTAGATCGGGGGCATGGTGCAGATCTCTGTTGGCTCAAACGGTCGGAGCTCAGCAATAAGTGTCGTCCCTGCGAAAGCAGGGACCCATACCCCCAGAAAGAAATTGTGGCGCGAGACTGGTCACCACCAGTCTTCGCCAAACCACTCCCTGTGGTTATGGGTCCCGGATCTGCGCGCGCCTAAGGCGCGCTTGTCCGGGACGACGACCTTCATCACAACGGCGGATCGATCGCCTCGTCGTATTCCTTCTTGAAGCGCGCGATCAGGTCGGCGGCGGGGACGATGCCTTCGATGCTGCCGATACCCTGGCCCGAGCCCCAGATTTCCTTCCAGGCCTTCGGCTTGGCGCGCTCGCCGGAGGCGTCGGTGCCGAAATTCATCTTGGACGGATCGGACGTCGGCAGGTTCTCCGGATCCATGCCGGCGGCGAGGATCGAGGGCTTCAGGTAATTGCCGTGCACGCCGGTGAAGAGGTTGGAATAGACGATGTCGTCGGCCGTCGCGCCCGCGATCATCTCCTTGTACTTGTCGACCGCATTGGCTTCCTTGGTCGCGATGAAGGCTGAACCGATATAGGCGAAATCGGCGCCGAGGATGCGCGCGGCGCGGATCGCCTTGCCGTTGCCGATCGCGCCTGACAGCGCGATCGGGCCGTCGAACCACTTGCGCGTTTCGGCGACGAAGGCGAGCGGCGAGATGGTGCCGGCGTGGCCGCCGGCGCCGGCCGCGACCAGGATCAGGCCGTCGGCGCCCTTCTCGATCGCCTTGTGCGCGAATTTCTGGTTGATCACGTCGTGGAAGATGATGCCGCCCCAACCGTGCACGGCCTGGTTCAGCTCCTCGCGCGCGCCGAGCGAGGAGATGATCACCGGCACCTTGTACTTGGCGCAGAGCTGCATGTCGTGATCGAGCCGGTTGTTCGACTTGTGCACGATCTGGTTGACCGCGAACGGCGCCGACGGCTTGTCGGGGTGCGCCCGGTCATGGGCCGCGAGCTCTTCGGTGATCCGCGCCAGCCATTCGTCGAGCAGCTCGGGCGGCCGCGCGTTCAGCGCCGGAAACGAGCCGACCACACCGGCCTTGCATTGCGCGATCACGAGATCGGGCACCGAGATGATGAAGAGCGGCGAGCCGATCACGGGGATCGACAGGCGTCCTTTGAACAAGGCAGGCATGGACATCGCGAAACGATCCTCTATTGGCGGTCAAATCGAAGTTGGGAGCCATACCAACAAGGCAATCTTTCCACTGTCAAGTATTGCGTTCTGACGCCGTGGCGGATGCCGTTACCGCAATTCCAAGCCGCGGAATTCCTCTTCCGCCATGCCGGGGCGGGCCGAATGGCGCGAGCCCGGAATCCATCGGACCTCAGCACGCGTGGCGAAATGGATTCCGGGTTCGCGCTTCGCGCGCCCCGGAATGACGACGAGAAATCACCCAATCAAATCCGGATTGATCAGCCGCTCGAACGAGAACATCTCGTCCCACTTCTCCTGCGTCAGCAGCTTGCGCTCGACCACCACGATCTGGTGCAGCGACTTGCCGCTCTTGTAGCCCTCGCGCGCGATCTCGGCGCATTGCTTGTAGCCGAGCAGCGGCTTCAGCACGGTCACAATGCCGAGCGAGTTCAGCACCATGTTGCGGGTGTGGTCCTCGTTGGCGGTGATGCCGACGATGCAGTTCTCGCGCAGGCTGTTGACCGCGCGCTCCATGGTGCGGATCGAGAAGAACAGCGCGAACGAGATCACCGGCTCCATCACGTTGAGCTGGAGCTGGCCGGCGGACGCGGCGAGCGTCACCGTGGTGTCGAGCCCGATGACGAGGAAGCTGGTCTGGTTGACGACCTCGGGGATCACGGGATTGACCTTGCCCGGCATGATCGAGGAGCCCGGCTGGAGCTGCGGCAGGTTGATCTCGTTGAAGCCGGCGCGCGGGCCCGAAGCCAGCAACCGGATGTCGTTGCAGATCTTGGTGAGCTTGCTCGCGGTGCGCTTGAGCACGCCGGAGAGCTGCACATAGGCGCCGGTGTCCGAGGTCGCCTCGACGAGGTCGCCGGCGAGAATGAAATCGACGCCGGTCAGCGCGCTCAGATGCCGGACGGCGAGCTTGGGATAACCCTGCGCAGCGGTGACGGAGGTGCCGATCGCGGTTGCGCCGAGATTGATCTCGCGCAGCAGCGCCCGCGCCTCGGAGATACGATCGACCTCCTCGCCCATGGTGGTGCCCCAGCCGCGGAATTCGGCGCCGAGCGACATCGGCACGGCGTCCTGAAGATGCGTACGGCCCATCTTCAGCACGCGATCGAACTCCCTGCCCTTGGCGAAGAACGCCTCCTGGAGCTGGCGCAGCGCCGTCATGTAGCTCTCGAGCCGCAGGATCAGCGCCAGCCGAAAGGCGGTCGGATAGGTGTCGTTGGTCGACTGGCCGTAGTTCACATGATCGTTCGGGCTGACGTGCTGGTAGTCGCCCTTCTTGAAGCCCAGCGATTCCAGCGCGAGGTTGGCGATCACCTCGTTGGCGTTCATGTTGGTCGAGGTGCCGGCGCCGCCCTGGATGAAGTCGGTGACGAACTGATCCATCATGTCACCGGCGATCACGCGGTCGCAGCCGAGAATGATCGCATCGGCCACCTTTGCGTCGATCGCGCCGAGATCGCGATTGGCCATCGCCGCGGCCTTCTTCACGTAACCCAGCGCCTTCACGAAATAAGGCTCCTGGTTCATCGGAATGCCGGTGATGTGGAAGTTCTCCTTCCCGCGGATGGTCTGGACGCCGTAGTAAATGTCGTCGGCGATCTCACGCTGTCCGAGGAAATCCTGCTCCGTACGGCTCATGGGCGCTCCTGGTTGCTCGCGCGCGGCGACGTCACGTCAGTTCTGGCACAGCGCGCTGGTCACGAAAGTATCGGTGCGGCAGTCGTCCGGTTTGCGTGGCCTGCCCGGGATGAGCACCTTGGCCGAGCATTTCTCGGCGGAGTCGGCATTGAGGCTCTTGCCTTCCTTGTAGCCCCTGCCCTGGCAGAGCTGGTCGGCGGCCTGCTTGCAATCCGGCGCGCCGTTCGACGAGACCGGACAGGCCACGCGCCCCGAGACCATGGTCGATGGTCTGGCCAGCCGCGACAGGTCGTTCATGGTCTCACCAGGGCTTTTGATCGGCGGCAGGATCGAGGGCAGCTTGTCGAACAGCTTGCCCATTTCGTTGATCAGCCCGGGATTTTCCTCGCGCGCCGGCGGGGCAGGCGTTGAGGGCGGCGGCGCAGCCTGCGGCCCCTGCTCCTGGAGGCCGAGCGATGGCGGCGCGGATTGCGGCCATCCGGTCCCGCCTGCACCCAGCAGGAGCAGCAGCACTGCTGAAGTCAGCGTCCCGAACCGCACGGCCGGATTGCCGGATCGAACCATCATGACGGCAACCGTAGCCGAAGCCGGTGCGGCGGCAAAGTACTGCGGCTCTAGATCAGCTTGACCGCCACCACGAAGCCCAGCACCAGCACCGCGGCGCCGATCGCCACCCACAGACCGAGATGCTTCTCGATCCGGACCCGGATCCAGTCGCCATAGCGGTTGAGCAGGATGGCGACGATGAAGAAGCGGCCGCCGCGGGCCACGATCGAGCACAGGATGAACAGGACGAGATTATAGCCGGCAAAGCCCGAGGTGATGGTGACGAGCTTGTAGGGGATCGGCGTCAGCCCCTTGAGCAGGATGATCACCGCCCCCCATTCGGCATAGGAGGCGCGGAAGGCCTCGACCTTGTCGCCGAGGCCATAGACCTGGATCAGCCAGTGACCGACCGAGTCGAACAGCAGTGCCCCGATGGCGTAGCCGAGAAGGCCGCCGAGCACCGAGGTCGCGGTGCAGATCGCCGCGTAGACCCAGGCGCGCTGCGGGCGCGCCAGTGACATCGGGATCAGCATCACATCCGGCGGGACCGGAAAGAAGGAACTTTCTGCAAAAGCCACGGCGCCCATGATCCAGAGCGCATAGGGCTTGTGGGCGGCGTCGATGCACCAGTCGTAGATACGTTTCAGCATGGCGCCGCGATGAAGCACCATGGGACGGATTTGTCCATGCTGAGATTGAGGCGAATTGTGACGGTTCTAGTGGCGCTTGCGTGCCGAACGGCCCTCGAGCGCGACAATTGGCCGCCGCGCGGCGACGCGCGGTGACGCAACTTTGGGCAGCTTCATCGTCGACTTCGGCAGCTTCTCGGCGATGCCGAGCATGTCTTCCCGCCGCGTCATCTCGCGCCAGACGTCCTCGGGGCGCACGCCGGCCGAAGCCCAGAGCACGGTGAGATTGTAGAGCAGGTCGGCGCTTTCCCGGATCACGGCATCGGTGTCGCCATTGACGGCATCGATGACGACTTCAATGGCCTCTTCGGCCAGTTTCTTCGCCATTTTGGACGGGCCACGCTGAAACAGCCGGGCGGTGCGCGATGTTGCCGGATCAAGGTCCCTGGCCGCGAGCACAGCCAGATATAGCCGCTCAAGCGAATCACTCATGGTACTCAAAACTACTCTAAACCAATGGCGAGCGAGTTAACGCCCGGCAATAAAAGCAAAAAACAGGCCGGCGCGGCAAATGCGACGGCCTGTTCTTCGATGACGCATGACCGGTTACCGGTCGGTTAATAGCAGCCGTAGCCGGAATAGCCGTGGGCGCAGACCTTGGTGTAGCCGCCATAGCGCTCCTGGTAGCCCGAGCCGTAGTAATAGGGACCATAGCCGGGGCCGCTGTAGTAGACCGGGCCGCTCTCGTAATAGTAACCCGGGCCCTGATCATAGGCGTAGGCATCGCGGCTGGCTGCGATCGCGAGGCCGGTCGCGGCCAGGCCGAACATCGCAGCAGCAGCAGCGGCGCCACCGCCACCATGATGCCAGTGACGACCGCCCGCGTAAGAGGCGGTGGGCGCAACGGCAGTCAGAGCCACCACGGCCGCAGTGGCAAGAACGACCTTGCGGGCGGCGAATTTCGAAAAGCTGTCAAACATCTCCTGGACCCTCCTTGGGACCTCGAATGGCGCCTGCAGACAGGCTCATGTCTTTCAAACACCCACGTCCCATGTTGGGTTCCCCAACCCCAACACAAGCTGAACGGGGTTGCGTGATCATGACGCAACCTCCGCTCATCCACCGTTCATATTGGCGCGCGCACGCTCAGCCCGGGCCGGCGCTGCGAGCGTCACGAAACCACAACAATGCGGGACCGGCGCAACCGATGTCAGGATTCAAGACGACCACTTTTCGCTGCCTGCTGGCGCTATCGATCTCGCTTGCGGCACTGACCGCACGCGACGTCACGGCGGCCGAGACCGCCGCGCCCTCCGTCGCGATCCACTTCACCTTCGACCGCCCGATCGATGCGAGCATGGCGCCGTTCTTTCTCGCCGCGAAGGACGGCAATTTCGGCGCCGAGCATCTCAACGTCTCCTTCAACACCTCGCCCGGATCGCCGGAGACTCTCGCGCGCGTCGCCAGGGGCGACAGCGAGCTCGCGTTGGTCGACATCAACGAGCTGATCCGATTTCGCGACAAGGACGATGCGGCGCCGATCAAGGCGGTGTTCGTGATGTTCAACCGTGCGCCCTACGCGATCGTCGCGCGCAGGAGCCGCGGCATCCACCTGTTGCCCGATCTCGACGGCAAGACCGTCGGCGTCGCCGACAGCGATCTGTCGATGCGGCTGTGGCCGGCGCTGGCGCAGCAGAACGGCATCAACACGTCGCGCGTGAAATTCCACAAGATAAGTGCCGCGGTGCGCGAGCCGATCCTGTCCGCGGGGCAAGTCGATGCCGTCGCCGGCTTCAGCTATCTCTCGGCGGTGAACCTGCGCGACCGCGGCGTGCCCGGCGACGATCTCGTCGTGCTGCGTTACGCCGACTATGGCTGCGAAGCCTATGGCTTTGCCGTGGTGGCCAACCCCGCTTTCGCCGCGGCGAAGCCGGACGCGCTGAAGGGATTTGTTCGCGCCTTGATCGCCGGTATCAACGCGACAGTCAGAGAGCCCGCCCGTGCGGCGGCCGAGGCCACAAGCCGCATCGACGACGGCGATCACGACCTCGAACTGGAGCGCCTGCGCACCGTGCTCGTCGACAACATCCTGACCGACGAGGTCAGGCGCAACGGCCTCGGCGGCATCGACCCGGCGCGGCTGGACCGCTCGATCGACCAGATCGCCCAGAACTTCAAATTCCGCAAGCGGCCGGCCGCGGGCGACATCTTCGACGACCGGTTCCTGCCGCCGGTCGCGGGGCGGCTGATCAATTGAGCAAAACCGATAGCTTCCGCTGTATCTCGCGGGCGATCCCTGCTTAGAATACGGGCCCCGCTATCCGCCCGAGTTGCCGGTCCGCATGTCCATCTTCAGCCTTTACACCCGCGTTCTCGAGCTGCTCGGCAAGGAGGCGCGGCTGGGCTGGCTGCTGGCGTTTGCCAATCTCCTGCTCGCCGCCTCGCAATTCGCCGAGCCCGTACTGTTCGGCCGCATCGTCGACGTGCTCTCCGGCAAGTCGGTCGCCGGTTCGAACTCGGCATGGCCGTTCCTGCTGGCCTGGGTCGCGTTCGGGCTGTTCACCATCGCATGCAGCGCGCTCGTTGCGCTGCAAGCCGACCGGCTGTCCCACCGCCAGCGCCAGGCGGTGCTGACCGACTATTTCGAGCACATCCTGCAACTGCCGCTGACCTTCCACTCCGGCACCCATTCGGGCCGGCTGATGAAGGTGATGCTCAACGGCACCGACGCGCTGTGGCGGCTGTGGCTCGGCTTCTTCCGCGAGCACTTTGCCGCCATCCTCTCGGTCGTGGTGCTGCTGCCGCTGTCGCTCTATCTGAACTGGCGGCTCGCGATCCTCTTGTTCGTGCTCTGCGTCGTCTTCACGGCGCTGACGACTTTCGTGGTGCGCAAGACCTTCGGCATGCAGATGGAGGTCGAGGAGCACTACAGCGAGCTCTCGGCGCGCGCTTCCGATGCGCTCGGCAACGTCGCACTGGTGCAGAGTTTCGTCCGCGTCGAATCCGAGGTGAAGGGACTGCGCTCCGTCGCCGACGAGCTGCTGGCCGCACAGATGCCGGTGCTGTCCTGGTGGGCGCTCGTCACCGTCATCACGCGCGCCTCCACCACCATCACGGTGCTCGCGATCTTCTCGTTCGGCATCGCGCTGCACGACCAGGGGCTGACCTCGGTCGGCGAGATCGTGATGTTCGTGAGCTTTGCCACGCTCTTGATCCAGAAGCTCGAGCAGGTCGTGAGCTTCATCAACAACGTGTTCATGGAAGCGCCGCGCCTGCGCGAGTTCTTTGGCGTGCTCGATGCCGTGCCGGCGGTCCACGACCGTCCCGACGCGATCGATGCCGGACGCCTGTCCGGCCTCGTCGAGTTCAACGACGTCACCTTCTCCTATGACGGCAAGCGGCCGGCGGTCGAGGATCTCTCCTTCACCGCGCTGCCCGGCCAGACCATCGCACTGGTCGGCCCGACCGGCGCCGGCAAGTCCACCGCGATTGCGCTCTTGCATCGCGCCTTCGATCCGCAATCCGGCTTCATCAGGATCGACGGCATGGACGTGCGCGGCGTCACGCTGACCTCGCTGCGGCGGAACATCGGCGTCGTGTTCCAGGAGGCGCTCCTGTTCAACCGCTCGATCGCGGAGAATTTGCGCGTCGGCAAGCCGGACGCGACCGAAGCCGAGATGCGCAAGGCGGCCGAGCGCGCGCAGGCGCTCGAATTCATCGAGCGCAGCGGCGGGTTCGAGACCAATGCCGGCGAGCGCGGCCGCATGCTCTCCGGCGGCGAGCGGCAGCGGCTGTCGATCGCGCGTGCGCTGCTGAAGGACCCGCCGATCCTGATCCTGGACGAGGCGACCAGCGCGCTCGACGCCGTCACCGAGGCCAAGGTGAACGCCGCTCTCGAGGAAGTGATGAGGGGCCGCACCACCTTCGTGATCGCCCACCGCCTCTCCACCATTCGCAACGCAACACGGATCCTGGTGTTCGAGAACGGGCGCGTGATCGAAAGCGGAACTTTCGATGAACTCGTGGCCAAAGGCGGCCATTTTGCCGAGCTCGCCAGGGCCCAGTTCATGGTGCAGGAACAGTCACAAACGAATACACGGGCCAGCGTGACGGCGGCCGAGACTATTGCGACTGCGGCCAAGTCCCCATAGCAAGTCCCCGCAGGACCGCCGAAATTCGGCCTATTTCATTGCGGAATACCGCGCCGAAACCCCTATTCTCGACGCAAGAGCCGGTATAGGTTTGCGACGCCGCAAGCGGCGGCGCCGGAATTCAAAACCCGAAACTCAGATCACGAGAACCGTCCGGAACCGGCGGATCTCCAAGGACCGGAATCGGATAGTGCACGCCTTTCGCCCGCTGCTTCGCAAATCCCTGTTCAACCTGTTCGCCGTGGCCCTCGCATGTGCCGCGCTGCTCGCGCCACGCGCGGCAAGCGCCGAAGCGCTGCTGCTGATCGAAGCCGACAGCGGCAAGGTGTTGCAGGCGGATAACGCGACCATCCCCTGGTATCCGGCCTCCGTCACCAAGATCATGACCGCCTATGTCACGTTGAAGGCGGTGAAGGACGGCAGGCTCACGCTCGACACGCTGCTCACGGTGTCGCCGACGGCGGCCTCGCAGTCGCCGTCGAAAATGGGGTTCCGTCCGGGAACGCAGCTCACCGTCGACAACGCGTTGAAGATGATGATGGTCAAGTCGGCGAACGACATGGCCGTGGTGCTCGCCGAAGGCGTCGGCGGTTCGGTCGACGGCTTCTCCGCAATGATGAACGACACCGCCAGGAAGCTCGGCATGACGCAGACGAGCTACGTCAATCCGAACGGCCTGCCCGCCGATGGTCAGATCACGTCTGCGCGGGATCTCGGCATTCTCGCGCGCTCGTTCCTGCGCGACCTGCCGGAATACGAATACTTCGTGCACATCCCGGCGATCCGCTTCGGCAAGCGCGTCACGGGGAATTTCAACAAGCTGATCGGCCGCTATCCCGGCGCCGACGGCTTCAAGACCGGCTTCATCTGCGCTTCGGGCTACAACCTCGTCGCCTCGGCCACGCGCAACGGCCGCCGGCTGATCGCCGTTGTGCTCGGCGCCAATTCCGGAACGGCGCGCGCGGTGAAGGCGGCGCAGCTGCTGGAGCGCGGCTTCAGCCAGGACAATCTGTCGTGGCTGCGTCCCTCGCTCGGTACCGTCGAAAACCTCGTGCCGGTCGACGCATCGCCGCCGAACCTGCGCGACGACATGTGCGGCGGCCATCGCAAGCGGCCGGCGAGCGACGACGACGATGCGCTGATCGCGGCCAGTGGCGGCGCGACCGGATCGGGCTCCGCCACCGGCGGCGAGGCCCAGGTGACCTTCTTCACCGCCGGGCTTCAGCCGCCCCTGATGAAGGCTTCCGAGCTGATGGCCTCGGCGCCGGCGGCGGCCGAGCCCGTGCTGGTCTATACCGGCCCGACCCGCACCGGCACCGCCCTGATCGCCGCGGTCGCAGCCGATGCCGACCAGCAGGCCACGCCGAAGGCGCGTGGCAAGCGCGTCGCCAAGAAACCGGACGCAACCGACAAGCCGGCCGACAAGCCCAAGGACACCAAGACGGCGGCAGCGAAGCCGGGCGCCAAGGGTGATGCGAAGGGTGACGCAAAGGCTGACACCAAGACCGCAGCCAAACCCGCCGGCACCAAGCATGCCGCGGCGAAGCCCGCCGAGAAGCCCGCAGCAAGTGGCGATCAGGCGGCGAAGCCCGCCAAGCCCAAGGCCGCGACCAAGCCTCCGGCCAAGCCGGCCAACAACAGTTAACGCCCCTCGAAATTGAACCGCAGCCGCACTTCGCACTGCGGCAGCGCGGCTTGCGACGATTCCGGTAGCCACTTTCCGACCTTTGCCCTAAGCCACGACGGCTTGCCACCCGGTCCGGCAGGCTCGATACTGGCGGTAATGAGGCAAGCCCGAGATACAACGGGCTCTGGTGTAGGAGAGGGGAGTTTCCATGGAGCGCATCTGGCTTAAGCAATATCCGCCCGGCGTGCCCGCCGATATCGAGCCGACACAATACGCATCGCTGGTCGACCTTCTGGAGGAGAGCTTCACCAAGTTCGCCGACCGCAAGGCGTTCATCTGCATGGACAAGTCGATCAGCTACCGCGACCTCGACCAGATGTCGGTTGCGCTGGCCGCCTATCTGCAAGGCCGCGGGCTCCAGCGCGGCGCCCGCGTCGCCATCATGATGCCGAACGTTCTGCAATATCCGGTCGCCACCGCCGCGGTGCTGCGCGCCGGCTTTGCGGTGGTCAACGTCAATCCGCTCTACACGCCGCGCGAGCTCGAGCATCAGCTCAAGGATTCCGGCGCCGAAGCCATCATCGTGCTGGAGAATTTTGCCCACACCGTCGAGCAGGTGATCGCGAAGACATCGGTGAAGCACGTCATCGTCGCCAGCATGGGCGACCTGCTCGGCTTCAAGGGCGTGATCGTCAACCTCGTCGTCCGCCGCGTCAAGAAAATGGTCCCGGCCTGGTCGTTGCCGGGCGCCGTGTCCTTCAACGACGCGCTCTCGGCCGGCCGCGGCTTGACGTTCAACAAGCCGAAGCTGTCGCCCGGCGACGTCGCCTTCCTGCAATATACCGGCGGCACCACCGGCGTCTCCAAGGGCGCGACGCTGCTCCACCGCAACATCGTCGCCAACGTGCTGCAGAACGATGCCTGGCTCCAGCCGGCGCTGGCGCAGCCGCCGCAGATCGACCAGCTCCTGATCGTCTGCGCGCTGCCGCTCTATCACATCTTCGCGCTGACGGCCTGCTACCTGCTCGCGGTGCGCGCCGGCGGCTGCAATCTCCTGATCCCCAACCCGCGCGACATCGCGGGCTTCGTCAAGGAGCTGGCGAAGTACCAGGTCAACAGCTTCCCGGCCGTCAACACCCTCTACAACGGGCTGATGCATCATCCCGACTTCAAGAAGCTCGACTTCTCCAAGCTGAAGATCTCCAACGGCGGCGGCATGGCCGTGCAGCGGCCCGTGGCCGAGCAGTGGAAGGCGGTGACCGGCTGCTTCATCGCCGAAGGCTATGGCCTGTCGGAGACCTCGCCGACGCTGACCTGCAATCCGGCGACCACGAACGATTTCTCCGGCTCGATCGGCATCCCCGTGCCCTCGACCTATATTTCCATCCGCGACGACGACGGCAACGAGGTGCCGCTCGGCCAGGCGGGCGAGATCTGCGCCAAGGGCCCGCAGGTGATGTCGGGTTACTGGAACAGGCCGGAAGAGACCGCCAAGGTGATGACCGCGGACGGCTATTTCCGCACCGGCGACATCGGCGTGATGGACGAGAAGGGCTACACCAAGATCGTCGACCGCAAGAAGGACATGATCCTGGTCTCCGGCTTCAACGTCTATCCGAACGAGATCGAGGAAGTGATCGCGAGCCATCCGGGCGTGCTCGAATGCGCCGTGATCGGCATCCCAGATTCCAAGTCGGGCGAAGCGGTGAAGGCCTTCGTGGTGAAGAAGGACCAGAACCTCACCGCCGAGGCCTTGATCAAGTTCTGTCAGGAGCAGCTCACCGGCTACAAGGTGCCCAAGCACATCGAATTCCGCACCGACCTGCCGAAGACCAATGTCGGCAAGATCCTGCGCCGGCAGCTCCGCGACGAGAAGAAGGCGGAGGCGGCGTAGGGCTGCCGTTGAGCCATGACTGACGTCAGCGACATCGAGCCGGCCGGCATTCTCGCCTTCTGGCGCGAGGCCGGCCGTGAGCGCTGGTACAAGCACAGCGAGGCTTTCGACGCGGAGGTCAGGCGCCGCTTTCTCGCCCTCTGGCAGAAGGCGGCCGCCGGCGAACTGGCGTCATGGGAGGCAAGCGACGACGGCGCGCTCGCGCTCGTCATCGTGCTCGATCAGTTTCCCCGCAACATGTTTCGCGGCGATCCCAGGACGTTCTCCAGCGATGCGCTGGCGCGCGAAATTGCCCGCCGCGCCATCGCTCGGGGCGCGGATCGCAGGATCGATCCTGCCCTGCTCGAATTCCTCTACATGCCCTTCATGCATTCCGAGCACCTGCCCGACCAGCTGCACTGCATTGCGCTGTTTCAGGACGCCGACAATGCCGAGAACCTGAAATACGCGCGGGAGCACGCCGACATCATCCGCCGGTTCGGCCGCTTCCCCCACCGCAACCGGGTCCTCGGACGCCCGACCACCGAGGAAGAGCAGGCCTTCCTCGACAATGGCGGCTTTTCCGGCTGATGACATCACGGTGAAGGGCGGCAACCTTCGCCGCTTTCCCTGCCGGCAATATTGTGCAGGCCCGCCGCACGGTCTAGAAAGCGGGATCGATTTTCAGGGAGACTGACGATGGCGATCCAGACTGGCGACAAGCTGCCCGAGGCGAAATTCCGCGTGATGACGGCGGAAGGCCCGCAGGTGAAGACCACCGACGATATCTTCAAGGGCAAGAAGGTGGCGCTGTTCGCGGTGCCCGGCGCCTACACCGGCACCTGCCACAAGATGCATCTGCCGAGCATCTTCCTCAACGCCTATGCCATGAAGGACAAGGGCGTCGACACCATCGCCATCGTCTCCGTCAACGACGCCTTCGTCATGAACGCCTGGAAGCGTGACACCGACCAGCGCGACGAGGCGATCTTCCTCGCCGACGGCAACGCCGAGTTCGCCAAGGCGATCGGCATGGAGCTGGACGCCTCCGCCAACGGCCTCGGCATCCGCTCCAAGCGCTATTCGATGCTGGTCGAGGACGGCGTGGTCAAGAAGCTGAACCTCGAGGCGATGCCCGGCAAGGTCGAGGTGTCCGGCGGCGATACGCTGCTCGGGCAGCTGTAAGGCTGTAGCTGTAGGGCTGTCATCGCTTTCAGCCTCATCCACAACTGTCATCGCCCGCGAAGGCGGGCGATCCAGTACGCCGAGACCTCTCGGCTGAATTACAAGCGTCTCTGGAATACTGGATCGCCCGGTCAAGCCGGGCGATGACGGCGGAGAGCGTGGTGACGGTGCGTGGATGGCCGGGTCAAGCCCGGCTACGACGCGCGGAGAGAGCGAGCCCGCGCTACTCCGCCACCCTCTGCTGCAACCTCGCCTTCACGATCCCGTCCCGCGCCAACTGATCCGCGCGCTCGTTCTCGGGATGACCGGCGTGGCCCTTGACCCAGTGCCAGCGGACCTGATGCGCCTTCAGCGCGGCATCGAGACGCTGCCATAGCTCGACATTCTTGACCGGCTTCTTGTCGGCGGTGCGCCAGCCGTTGCGCTTCCAGCCGTGGATCCAGCCGGTGATGCCCTGCCGGACATACTGGCTGTCGGTGTAGAGATCGACGGTGCACGGCTTCTTCAACGCTTCGAGCGCGGAGATCGCCGCCATCAGCTCCATCTGGTTGTTGGTGGTGTGACGCTCGCCGCCGTTCAGCTCCTTCTCCTTGTCGCCGAACTTCAGGATCGCGCCCCAGCCGCCGGGCCCGGGATTTCCCGAGCAGGCGCCGTCGGTATAGATCGTGACAACGGGAAGCTCGCTCACGCGACCAGTCCTGACGGCATCAGCCCGTAGTCGCGCACGCTCGTGACGCTCTGGTGGAAGCGCAGCTTGCGGACATATTCCAGCGGATCCTTCGGCCTCACCAGCGCACCGGGCGGCACGTTGAGCCAGTCGACCAGCCGCGTCAGCAGGAAACGGATCGCGGCGCCGCGCGCCAGCAGCGGCAGCGCGGCCTCTTCCGCCTCCGAGAGCTTGCGCACGCGGCCATAGGCATTGAGGAAGGCGCGCGCCTTGGTGACGTTGAAGGAGTGATCCGGCTCGAAGCACCAGGCGTTGAGGCAGATCGCGACGTCATAGGCCAGCATGTCGTTGCAGGCGAAGGTGAAGTCGATGATCCCCGAGAGCTTGTCGCCGAGGAAGAAGACGTTGTCGTTGAAGAGGTCGGCGTGGATCACGCCCTCGGGCAGATTGGTCGGCCAGACCCCGCTCGCGAGATAGTCGAGCTCGGTCGCGAGAAACGCGCGCAAGTCCGGCTGCACCTCGTCGGCGCGGCTTGCGGCCGCATCGAACAACGGCCGCCAGCCCGCGACCGAGAGCGCGTTCGCGCGCTTGATCGCGAAATTGGCGCCGGCCAGATGCATCCTGGCCAGTCCCTCGCCGACGCCGGCGCAATGGGCCGCGTTCGGCTTGCGCGGCCAGACGCCTTCGAGAAAGGTGATGATCGCGGCGGGACGGCCCGACAGCTCGCGCAGCGCCTCGCCGTCTCGTCCCTTCACCGGCAGCGGACAATTGACGCCGTGCTCGGCGAGATGCGTCATCAGCGCGAGGAAGAACGGCAGATCGTTCTTCGCCACGCGCTTCTCGTAGAGCGTGAGGATGAACGATCCCTCGGTGGTGTGCAGCAGAAAGTTGGAATTCTCGACGCCCTCGGCGATGCCCTTGTAGGAGAGCAATTCGCCGAGATCGTATTGGCTCAGGAAATCCGCAAGCTCGTCGGCGGCGACGTCGGTGTAGACCGCCATAGAGGTCTACTCGGCGGCGGCTTCGGGGCGCACCTGGCGCGGCAGCGGGAAGAACTCGTTCTCTTCCGCGGCCGAGACAGTCTCCACATGCAGCGTGAAGCGCTCGGCGAACGCGTCCATGATCTCCTCGACGATCACCTCCGGCGCCGAGGCGCCCGCGGTGATGCCGAGGCTGGTGATGTTTTCGAACCGCTTCCAGTCGAGGTCGGCGGCGCGCTGCGCCAGCACCGCGATCGGGCAGCCCTCACGCTCGGCGACCTCGCGCAGGCGCTGCGAGTTCGACGAGTTCGGCGCGCCGACCACGATCAGGGCGTCCACCACCGGCGCCACCTTCTTCACCGCAAGCTGGCGGTTGGTGGTGGCGTAGCAGATGTCTTCCTTGTGCGGCCCGTTGATGTTCGGGAAACGCTCCTTGAGCAGCGCAACGATCTCCGCGGTGTCGTCGATCGACAGCGTGGTCTGGGTCACGAAGGCGAGGTTGTTGGGGTCCTTCGGGGTGATGGTCTTGGCGTCCTCGGCGGTCTCGATCAGGGTGACGGCACCGACGGGGAGCTGGCCGAGCGTGCCGACCACCTCGGGGTGGTGGGAATGGCCGATCAGGAAGATCTCGCGGCCGCGCTTGAAGTGGATCGCGGCCTCGCGGTGGACCTTGGTCACCAGCGGGCAGGTCGCGTCCAGCGAGAACAAATTGCGGGACTGGGCGTCGGCGGGAACCGATTTCGGCACGCCATGGGCCGAGAACACCACCGGCGCGGAGGTGTTTTCCGGGATTTCGGCCAGCTCCTCGACGAAGATGGCGCCCTTCTTCTTCAACCCGTCGACGACGTATTTATTATGCACAATCTCATGGCGAACATAGACGGGGGCACCGTATTTATCGAGCGCCCGTTCCACGGTGTCGATCGCCCGGACCACCCCGGCGCAGAAGCCGCGGGGAGAACAAAGCACGATCTTGAGGTCTGGTTTTGCTGACATTGAGCGATCTCGGGACCGAATCACCTCGCCAAATGGGGCGGGAAGCGGTCGATGGATGAATAGGGCTTGGGTACGGGCTTACGGCGACTTCAGAGGGAATTGGGCCCCCTTTCGGGCGCTGTCAAGGCACTATCTATAGCAGAACCATTGCGTGGCTACCCCCTCCGGGCTTATATAGCGCGAATTCCCAGTCATCGCTGATGACCACCGGCTTCGCCTCCAGAGGGGTGGGCGAAGCACAAAGGAGATTTGCCATGAGCAACGCACCTCTGATGCCCAAGGCGACCGCCGTCTGGCTGCTCGACAACACCGCGCTGACCTTCGACCAGGTCGCCGATTTCACCAAGATGCATCCCCTCGAGGTGCGCGCGATCGCCGACGGCGACGCGGCCCAGGGCATCAAGGGCATGGATCCCCTCTCCAACGGCCAGCTCACCCGCGAGGAGATCGAGAAGGGCGAGAAGAACCCGGATTACCGCCTCCGCCTCCAGGAGAGCAAGGTCGTGCTGCCGCCGCAGCCCAAGCGCAAGGGCCCGCGCTACACCCCGGTCTCGCGCCGCCACGAGCGCCCGAGCGCCATCCTCTGGCTGCTGCGCAACCACGCCGAGCTCAAGGACGCCCAGATCATGCGCCTGGTCGGCACCACCAAGAGCACGATCGCGAGCGTGCGCGACCGCACCCACTGGAACACCTCCTCGCTGACCCCGATCGATCCGGTCACCCTCGGCCTCTGCTCGCAGATCGAGCTCGATTTCGAGGTGGCCCGCGCGGCCAAGGAAAAGCCGATCGACGCGGCCTATGGCGGCGCGACCCTGCTGCCGGCCTCGGAGACCACCAAGAAGGACGAGTTCGAGCCGGCCGAGCGATCGAGCGACGACCTCAACGTCGACGCGGTTTTCGCCAAGCTGAAGACCCTCGGCGGCAAGAAGCAGGACGACGGGGAGGAGTAATTCTCCGTCCTCCGATTAACCATCGAACCGGATTTGAACGCGGCGGGCCACCCCGCCGCGTTTTTGTTTGGGCGTGCCGGCGCGTGTCGAAGCCTGCCTGGCAGATTCGCGGAGGCCGAGGCGAGAGGCTGCATGATCTCAACAGCCGGCCGGCGAGGCGTAGGTGGCCACCGTCGGGAACGATGCGTGTGATGTCGCATTGTTCCCGCGCGGAGGATCAAAGATGCAAGTCAACGAAGAACGCTTTGCCTTGATGCTTGGTCACGCGGCGCTGTCGGTCTGGGGTGAGATGCCCCGGGACATTCAGGAATCGCTGTTCGAGATCGCCGTACAAGGGCACCCCGAGGATCGCGACCCGCTCGCGAAGCTCCTGCACGATCGGCATCCCCGCACCGTGCATTCGGACTGACGGCATGCAGGATTGGTCGAACGGATCGACGCGGCGCCGGGGCCCCGCCCGGCGCCGCGTCGGCGGCATCAGAACTTGTAGGTGACGCCGGCGCCGACCAGCCACGGGTCGATATGCGCGGTGCCGGTGACGGGCAGGCCGCTGACGGTCGCGCTGTAATCCGGCCGCAGCCAGAGCTTCTTGACGTCGACGTTGAGACCCCAGTGCCGGTCGAGCATGTAGTCGAAGCCGAACTGCACGGCGCCGCCGAAGGCGTTGCTGACGTGCAGGCTCGTGGTGGTGGCGACGATCGCGGGCGGGCCGGCGATGGCGGCCGGCGCATTGGCGGCGGAATTGTTGAAGAACACGGTGTAGTTCACGCCGGCGCCGATATACGGCTTGAACGCACCGAAATTGTCGAAGTGATATTGCAGCGTCAGCGTCGGCGGCAGCAGCGTGGTCTTGCCGATCGGCAAATTCGCGAGCGAGCCGGTGCCGCTGATCGAATGCCTGGTCACACCGAGGATCAGCTCGGCCGCGATGTTCCTGGTGAAGAAATAGCTGATGTCGAGCTCGGGCACGACCTGGTCGCTGATCGAGAGACCGGAATTCGGCGACGACAGCGACGGCACGCCCGCGACGTTGACGGTCGAGCCGCCGGCATCGGGCAACACGCCGAGCACGCGCAGGCGCACCATCCAGGGATTGAAGCCTTCTACCTGTGGCGGCGCCTTCTTGTAGACCGGCAGGTCCGCGGCCTGCACCGATGCAAAAGTCCCCGCGAGCATCGCGCCGACCGTCGCGATCCGCGCCAAGTTTCTTGTCGTTCTCTGCATTTCAATCCCCTTCAGCCGTCTCTCGCGCATCGTTGCGCGACGTCAGCGTCAGAGCAGAAAGGGGATGGTGAAGGATTTGACGCCGATCAAATCAGGCGAAACGCGGCACGATTTGTGTCGCGGCGTTGCAGATGTGTCACGAGCAATGCGAGTAAACGACGCAGGATAGTGCCACGCCCGATCTCACGGCCGCTCGGGATGGTTCAGCATGTACTCGCCGAGATCGCGCTGGCGGCGGTCGGCGCGGGCGGTAGCGGCGCTGCGCTGGACGTCACGGTCCTTGCGGCAGGCCACATATTCCGGCGAGCCCGCCGCATAACCGCGGCTCTGGCACACTGCGTCGTCATCGTCGCCCCCCATCGCCACCGGCGTCTGGTAGCGCGCCGAGCAGGCGGAGAGTGCGATGGCCAGCAGGGAGATGGCCCCGTACTGCGCGAGCTTGGCTGACATTGGTCGATCCTGTCTCATTCGTCATTGCCGGGCTTGACCCGGCAATCCATCGAAATCAAGGCAATTGCTTGCTCATTGATGGATGCCCGGGTCAAGCCCGGGCATGACGACCGGAGGGCAAAGTCACACCCTCCCCTTCAACGCCTCCCCGATCTCGTCCAGCACCTTGGGGTCCTCGATCGTCGCGGGCATGGTCCAGGACTCGCCGTCGGCAATCTTCTTGATGGTGCCGCGCAAGATCTTGCCGGAGCGCGTCTTGGGCAGGCGGCCGACGGTGATGGCGAGCTTGAAGGCGGCGACGGGGCCGAGCTTGTCACGCACCAGCGCGATGATCTCCTTCTCGATCTCGCTGGGTGCGCGCTTCACGCCGGCCTTGAGCACCAGGAAGCCGCAGGGCACTTCGCCCTTGATCGCGTCCTTGACGCCGAGCACGGCGCATTCGGCGACGTCGGGATGCGAGGCCAGGATCTCCTCCATGCCGCCGGTGGACAGACGATGGCCGGCGACATTGATGATGTCGTCGGTGCGCCCCATCACCCAGACATAGCCGTCCTCGTCCTTGTAGCCGGCATCCGAGGTTTTGTAATAGCCGGGAAACTCGCTGAGGTAGGCTTCCTTGAAGCGCGAATCCTGATTCCACAGCGTCGGCAGGCAGCCCGGCGGCATCGGCAGCTTGATGACGATCGAGCCCATCTTGTTGGGACCGACGGGCTTGGCCGCTTCATCGACCACGTCGACCTGGTAGCCCGGCATCGGCACCGTCGGTGAGCCGTGCTTCACCGGCAGCATGCCGAGGCCGACCGGATTACCGGCGATGCACCAGCCGGTCTCGGTCTGCCACCAATGGTCGATGACAGGCACCTTCAGCTGCTGCTCCGCCCATTCCACCGTCGGCGGATCGGCACGCTCGCCGGCGAGGAACAGGGTGCGGAATGTCGAGAGGTCGTATTGCCGGATGAACTTTCCATCCGGATCCTCCTTGCGGATGGCGCGGAATGCGGTCGGCGCGGTGAACAGCGCCACCGCCTTGTGCTCGGAGATGACGCGCCAGAATGCGCCGGCATCGGGCGTGCCGACCGGCTTGCCCTCATACATGATCGAGGTCGCGCCATGCAGCAGCGGGCCGTAGACGATGTAGCTGTGGCCGACCACCCAGCCGATGTCGGAGCCGCACCACCAGACCTCGCCCGGCTTGACGCCATAGAGGTTGAACATCGACCATTTCACCGCGACCAGATGGCCGCCATTGTCGCGCACCACGCCCTTGGGAATGCCGGTGGTGCCCGAGGTGTAGAGAATGTAGAGCGGATCGGTCGCGGCGACCGGCACGCAAGGCGCCTTCTTGCCGTCGTTGATCGCCTTGCGGCGCAGGCTCGCCCAATCGTAGTCGCGGCCCGGCGCCAGGTCACAGGTGAGCTGCGGACGCTGCAGCACGATGCAGGCCTTCGGCTTGCTGCCAGCGAGCCTGATCGCCTCGTCGAGCAGCGGCTTGTACTGCACGATGCGGCCGGGCTCGATGCCGCAGCTCGCCGACAGGATCAGCTTCGGCTGCGCATCGTCGATGCGGGTGGCGAGCTCCTTCGCGGCAAAGCCGCCGAACACCACCGAGTGCACCGCGCCGATGCGCGCGCAGGCGAGCATCGCGACCACCGCCTCCGGCACCATCGGCATGTAAAGGATGACGCGGTCGCCCTTGGCGACGCCGAAATCCTGCATGATGGCGCCGAGCGCCTGCACCTCGTTCAGCAGCTCGGCATAGGTGAGCCTGGTGATCGAGCTCGTCAGCGGCGAATCATGGATCAGCGCGACCTGGTCGGCGCGGCCGCGTTCGACATGGCGGTCGAGCGCGTTGTAGCAGGTGTTGACCACGCCGCCGGTGAACCAGCGGCCGTAGGTTCCTTGCGAGGCATCAAAGATCGTCTTCGGCGGCTCGATCCAGTCGATCTCCTTGGCCGCCTCGGCCCAGAAGCCCTGGGGATCAGCCAGCGAGCGTGCATGGACCTCGTGATAGAGACTCGTTCCCTTGACGTTCATGCCCGCGCTCCCGTTCCCTTTATTCGCCTGGCCTTGACCTGACCGACAGGACGAGCGTCCCGCCATGACAGGGATCAAGTGCCGGTGTTGTTTGAGGGGTATTTTCCCGGGAACGGGCCGCGGTTCAAGCTGAAAAGGATGGGCCTTTCGGGACGGAGGGAAGAAAGGCCATCGAGGCAAGCTGGAGCCACAACAAAGGTGAGCCCTCTCCCCCCTTGCGGGGGAGAGCGGGAGAGAGGGGTGGCCACGAACTCAGTCTAGAGTTTGTGGCCACCCCTCTCCCTAACCCTCCCCCGCAAGGGGGGAGGGAACGCAGTGTGCGCGTAGAGGCTTCTCAGCTCTCCATCGCGTTCAGCCGCTGCAACCGTTCCTGCATGATCTTCCTCAGATCATAGCCGGGCCGGCCAAAGCTGGCGTTACGGGTGGCGAGGAAATCGCGCTGGGTACGGCGCAGATCGCCGGCCGAACGCTTGCTCGCGGATTTCAGCACGCGCTCATAGGTCTCGGCGATCTGGCGGTCGAGCACGCCGAGCTGCGGATCGGCGCAGATCACCTTCTCGACCTCGCGCTTTGCGGTCGCGCAATCGAACGAGGGACCGTTGCCGGAATTCGCCGCGAGCGGACGCCGCGGCTCATCGCCGAATTTCGCGATCTCCGCGATCATGCTGCGGCGACCGTTGGCCGCGTTGTCGTTGCCGGGGTCGAGCTTCAGCGCGGTCTCGTAATCGGCCAGCGCCTTCCTGCGCTCGCCCATCTTCTTGTAGAGCACGGCGCGGTTGTTGTAGGTCTGCGCGAAATTCGGGTCGAGCTTCAGCGCAGCCTCGTAGTCGCTCAACGCCGCTCCGAGCTCGCCCTTGAGCTGATAGGAATCGCCTCGGTTGGTGAAGAAGTTCGGCTTCGGCGCCAGCCGCAACGCCTGGTCGTAATCCGCGATCGCCTTGTCGTACTCACCCATTGCGGCCAGCACCAGGCCGCGATTGTCGTAATATTCGGGGACCTTCGGATCGAGCCTGATCGCCTCGCCGTCATCGGCGACCGCCTTGTCGAGCTGGCCGAGCTTCTTGTAGGCCGCGCCGCGATTGGTGTAGGTGCGCGGCCGGTTCGGATCGAGCCGCAGCGCCTCGCTGAGATCGCGGATCGCCTTCTCGTTGTCGCCGCCGAGATAATAGGTCACGCCGCGGTCGGACCAGGCCTGCGCGTCATCCGGCTTCAGCTTGATCGCCTGGTCGTAATCGGCGAGCGCGCGGTCGAGCCGGCGCTGATTGGTGTAGACGACACCGCGCCGCTCGTAAGACTCCGCATCCTGCGGATCGAGCTCGATCGCCTTGGTCAGATCGGCCGCGGCGCGATTGAGGTCGCCGCCGGCCTCGCGCAGCAGGTCGCCGCGCAGGCGCCATGCCTTTGCGTTCTTGCCGTCCAGCGCGATGGCGCGGTCGATATCCCGCAGCGCCTGCGTGAGGCCGCCTGAGGTTCGCGCATTGGCGTCGGCGCGCACCAGCAGCGCGGTGGCGCGGTCGGACGATGAATTCGAGGTCTGGTCGATGATGGCGCTGCACGCCGTGATCAGTTCGGCGGGAGCGGTCTTGCTGCCCATCACGCAATCGGTGCCGGCCGAGGCCGGAGCGATGAGGGCAAGGCTTATGGCCGCGCCGAGGAAGAAGGCGCGAGGCGAGATTTTGGCAAACGAGGGCATCTGCGCGGAAGAATGCATGCCGCACATGGCATAGGGCTCCGTGACGTCGGGTTCTCACCGTTGTCGCGGCCATGCAGCAACCGGTTCAAGCGGTGAGGTCGCCCGCGGTTCCAAGGCCGGTCGGCGCAGGCAGAGTCACGGGATCCATCGCACCGTATCGGAGCGCAGCGAAATCTCCAGTCTCTACCTGTGAGCGAATTCACAGACTTGTATCATTAATGAGGTGTATTGTGCGCCGGGCATTTCCGACCAGCCTCGAGACGTCGTGCTGAAACCAGTATCGGCATATTCCGAAATACTACTTAAAATAGTTGATTTCCCCAATTACATGCGGAGGGAACGATGCGATATGCGATGCCAATCTTCCGACTGCGTTACAATTCCATCTGGCTCGGCGCCGCCATGCTCGTGGGAACGACCCTTGCCACAACGGCGCAATACATTCCCAATCGTCCGACCGATCCGAACCAGCGGCAGGTGGTTCTCGTTCATCAGGACACTTCCGATTGTTCAGGCCGCGATGTCCCCAATACCGATTCACCGTCGGTCAGGGGCACGATCTGGGCAACGCGGCTGTTCGACGGCAACACCAGCGTGAAGGTGGCAATGACCGCCAAGCCCAACACGGTCTATCACGTCTCGCTCAAATGCGTTCGCCAGATCGGCGACATCAAGACCGATGACGAGGGCGTCGGCAACTTGTCGCTCGTGTTTCCGACCGATCTGGTCGGTGCGGAGTACTCGTTCGAACTGGCGCCGGATGTCGCCTCGGCGGGAAGCCGCTACCAGAGCGCGCAGATTTCATTCAGATAGCCGGCCCCTCGCAAGGGCGAGCCGTATTCCCGCGTGGCAGAGCCATTGCCAATCGCCACATCATTTCGGAGAGCACCATGAACAGGATTGCACTGTCGCACACCATTGCCGCAACATTTCTGCTGCTCGCGCTGCCGGCCACGTCCGCTCACGCCCAGGCCTCGCGGACCTGGGTGTCGGGGGTCGGCGACGATGTCAATCCCTGCAGCCGCACCGCGCCATGCAAGACCTTCGCCGGCGCGATTTCCAAGACCGCCCTCAACGGCGAGATCAACTGCCTCGATCCCGGCGGCTTCGGCTCAGTGACCATTATCAAGTCGATCACCATCGACTGCCATGAGATTTTCGGGTCGGTCCTCTTCAGCGGCACCAACGGCATCAACATTCCGTTCAACAGCTTCGCAGCGACAGATACGAGAAAGACCGTCCGGCTGCGCAACCTCAATCTGAACGGCGTCGACACCGGCCTTGTCGGGATCCGGATCAGCGGCGGCTCCACCATCACCGGCGGCGTGGTCATCATCGAAGACACCCTCATCGACGGCGTTTTCGCCGGTTCGGCGTCCGGCATCCTGGATGATCGCACCGGCGGCGGCGAATTGTATGTTTCCAACACCACCGTCCGAAATACCGGCACCTTCGGCATCGCCTACAATCCCGGAGCCGCCGGGCAGCGCCTCGACATCGCGCTCGACAATGTGCGCGTTCAGAATTCGGCCAATATCGGCATTCTCATCGGCAACAACGGCCGTGCCATGATCAACCGGGCGGTGGTTACGGGCAACGCCCAGATCGGTGTCGGCGCATCGGGCAGCGCGGCGGCGTCTGAAATAAACCTCAGCAACAGCGTGGTCAGCAACAACGGTCTCGGCGTAGGCAACCTCAACGGAACGGTCACCGTCCGCCTCTCGAACAACGATATTTCCTTCAACGCCACCGCGTTCAGCGGCGTCACCCAGTCGCATTTCAACAACCGGATTCAAGGTAACAGTGCGCTTGGTCCGGCTCCGACGCCGATCGGCTCGACCTCCAACCCCACCGGTCTGCAGTAGACGCCGACAGGACGGATGGTTTTGCGGAACGGCAAGAGCATGATCAGTCCGATCATGCTCTTGATCCCTGTTTGACGCGTTTCCTCATGCGAAGCGGTATCCACTTCGCTCGAAAACGCTCTAGTAGCCGTCCACCCCGTTCAGCCGCTGCAACCGCTCCTGCATCGCTTTTTTGAGATCATAGCCCGGCCGGCCATACCCAGCATTGCGGCGGGCGATGAACTCGTCCTGCTCGCGCTGAAGCGCCTTGGCTTCCGCGGGATTGCGCGCCTCCCGAATCACGCGGGCATTCGACCCAAAAATCTCCCGATCCAGATCGGCGAGCTCGCGGTTGGCGCAGATCGCCTTCTCGACCGCCCGGGCCGCACTTCTGCAATTGAAGCTGGGCTTGCCCGCGACCGCCATCTGCGCGCCGATCCGCTCGAGCTCGCGCGCCATCGCCTTGTGATTGGCCTTGGCCTTCTCGTGGTTCGGATCGATCTTCAGCGCGGCGCCGAAATCCTGCACTGCCTTGGGCTTGTCGCCTTTCTTCAGCCACAGCTCGCCCCGCGCGTTGAAGACATCCGCGAGCGTGGGATCGAGCAAGAGAGCACGGCTGTCGTCGGCAATCGCGCGGTCGACCTGATCATGCCGCGCGTAAAGCGCGGCGCGCGCCACGAGCGCCTTGATCAGGTCCCCCTTCGCCGTCTTCTCATTGTCGATCACCTCAGCGCAGACGGAATTGGCCTTGTCCAGGTCGTCGCCGGCGGCGGCCGTGAGGCACGGCGCGATGTCGACCTGCGTGACGGCAGCCGGCTCGCCGCCGGTCGCCGCCAGAGCCACGCCGAGCGGGAGCGCGCAGAGCAATACCGCACCTGACAATTGAATGAGAAGAGAGCGCATGGTCCTTGCAGTCGGAAAGGCTTGCCTTGAGGCCGTACTATCCATCATACGGCCGGATTGGTGCTAGCTTGTGGCGCCGCTCAAATCGGTTTCGGGGATTATCGTGTCGACATTCGAATGGATCATCGCGCTGCTGCTCGGCGCTGTTGGCTTATCGGCGCTGGCACGGCGGATCAAGGTCCCCTACCCGACCTTTCTCGCCATCGGTGGCGCGCTGATCGCCTTCGTGCCGTCGAGTCCGACCTGGACGCTGGAGCCGGACCTGGCATTGGCGCTTTTTGTCGCACCGGTGCTGCTGGATGCGGCCTTCGACACCTCGCTGCGGGATCTGCGCAACAACTGGGTTCCAGTCTCGACCCTCGTGGTGGCCGCGGTTGGCCTGACTACGGTAGGCGTCGCCTACGTCGCGCACCGGCTGATGCCTGACATGCCCTGGGCCGCCGCGATCGCGCTCGGCGCCATCGTGGCACCGCCGGACGCCGCGGCTGCAGTCGCGATCCTGAGCCAGGTCAAGCTGCCCCACCGCATGGTGAAGGTGCTGGAGGGCGAAAGCCTGCTCAACGACGCAACCTCGCTGCTGATCTATCGGATCGCTGTCGGCGCGGTCGTCATGCAGCATCTGAAATGGAGCGAGGTCGCGCCGACGATCGCGCTGGCGCTGGTCGGCAGCGTCCTCGCCGGTCTGTTGGCGGGGCGCATCATACCGCTGTTCCTCCAACGCGTGAAGGAAGCGCCCAGCGCGATCATCCTGCAGTTCGCCACCACCTTCATGGTCTGGATCGCCGCCGAGCATCTCGGCCTCTCCGGCATCCTCACCATCGTCGTCTACGCCATCACCATGGCGCGCACGGCGGGGGCGCACATGCCGGCACGGCTGCGGGTGCCGTCCTATGCGGTGTGGGAGACGATGGTGTTCGTGCTCAACGTGCTCGCCTTCATGCTGATCGGCATGCAGATGCGGCCGATCTGGACGCGGCTCGACGCGGACGTGCGCTGGGAATATTGCGTGGCGGCAGCCTGGATCCTGCTCACGGTGGTCCTGGTGCGGCTGCTCTGGGTGACGTTCTACCGCACGACATTGCGCGCGCTGATTGCCCACGGACTCTATCATCCCAAGGATCCGAAGCAGGTGGCCTCGCCGAAGGGCGGCCTCATCATCTCCTGGTGCGGCATGCGCGGCCTCGTCACGCTCGCGACCGCCTTCGCCCTGCCGGAAAACTTTCCCTATCGCGACTTCATCGTGTTCATCGCCTTTGCCGTCGTGCTGGGATCGCTCGTCATCCAGGGCCTGACGCTGCGGCCGTTGATCCTGGCCTTCGGCCTCACGGACGACGATCCCGTCGGCACCGAGGTCGCGCGCGGACGCGCGGTGGCCTATCGCGCGGCGCTCGATGTGATCGAAAGCGATCCGTCGGAGGAGGCGGAGATCTTGAGGCTCGAATATCGCGCCATCCTGATGCAGGCGGACGACGATCCGAACGGCGGCATCGCCAATGGCGAATTGCCCGCCGATCCCCTGCGCCGCCGCGCCATCGAGGCCGCGCGCAAATCCATCTTCGACCTGCGCGCCACCGAGGTGATCGGCGACGACGCCTTTCACCGCCTCGAGGAGGAGCTCGATCGCGCAGAGTTGAGCGCGGGAGGATAAGGCTCAAGAGCAGCGCACTCCGCTGTCGTCCCGGACAAGCGAAGCTCCAGACAACACGCAGCGTTGACTGGAGCGGAGCGCCGATCCGGGACCCATAACCACAGGCGGATGTGGTCACGACGACTCGGAGTTACCGCTTAGCAACCAACTGCTCCCTGTGATTATGGGTCCCGGATCTGCGCGCGCTTGGGGCGCGCTTGTCCGGGACGACAGCGGGGCTTTGAACCAAACACCGCCTCCCCAGACACATTCCAGATGACGACCCTGACCGACGACCGTCGTGTCCGCGCGCGTGATGCGTCGCCCGCACGATATTTTTATCTCCACATGGCCCTGGCCTGCGCGGCGACCGCTCTGCTCGGCTTCGCACCGACCTATTGGGTGCCGCTCGCCCGCGGTGCGTTTTCCGCAAGCCCGGTGATTCATTTTCACGGCCTCCTGTTCTTCACCTGGTCTCTCTATTTCGTGATCCAGACCTGGCTCGCGGCCTCAGGCCGCGTGGTCAATCACCGCGCGATCGGCATCGTCGGCGTTTCGCTCGCGACCGCGATGACGATCTTCGGCTTCCTCGCCTCCGTGCACGTGATGCAGCACTCCGCCGCGCTCGGGCAGAAAGAGGCCGGCATCGCCTTCTCGATCGTGCCGATGAGCGGCATCGCGTTCTTTGCGGTGGTGTTCGTGCTCGGCATCGTGAACACGCGCAGGCCGGAAGTTCACAAGCGCCTGATGCTGCTCGCCGCGGTCTCGATCCTCGACGCCGCGATCGCGCGCTGGTTTCTGACCTTCCTCGCTCCTCCAGGACCGCCCGGCCCCCCGCCGGTGCCGGTGACCATCGCGCCGGCGGTGGTGGCCGCGCTGTTGCTCGTCGTTGCCATGGTGCGCGACTGGCGCGCCGAGGGCCGCGTGCATCCGGTCTACATCTATGGCACGCTCGCGATGCTGGCGGTGAAGGTGCTGAACTGGCCGGTCAGCGAGACTGCGGCATGGCATTCTTTCGCCGGTGGGATTCTGGCACTGGCGCAGTGAGCAATACTCCGCTGTCGTCCCGGACAAGCGCAGCTCCAGACAACGCGCAGCGTTGACTGGAGCGGAGCGCCGATCCGGGACCCATAACCACAGGCAGATGTGGTTACGACGACTCGGAGTTACGGATTAGCAAAACAACTCCATCCTGTGGTTATGGGTCCCGGATCTGCGCGCGCTTGAGGCGCGCTTGTCCGGGACGACGGCGGAGATTGGAGCTACGCCCCCGCCTTGCACGTGATCCCGCCGTCCACGACCAGTTCGATCCCCGTCACATATTTCGACTCGTCCGACGCCAGGAATAGCGCGGCATTCGCCACGTCAAAGGCATCGCCCATGTGACCCATCGGCACTTGCGCATCGCGCGCGCGCCACATCGCCTCCACGTCGCCCTTGGCGTAGCTGGCGGCAAGGCCGGCGGAATGCTCGACCATCGGCGTCTTCATCAGGCCGGGCAGGATCGCATTCACACGCACATGATGCCGCGCGAACTCGATCGCGGTGGTGCGCGTCATCTGGTTCATCGCCGCCTTCGAGGTGCCGTAGGTGACGTAGGAGATGCCCATGTGGCGGATCGAGGCGATCGAGGAGATGTTGATGATCGAGCCGCCGCCCTGTTTCACCATCACGGGGATGACGTGCTTCATGGCGAAATAGGCGCTCTTGAGGTTGACGCTGAAGACGCGGTCCCAGCTCTCCTCGGTCACGTCGACCACGCTGCCCATCTCGGCGATGCCGACGTTGTTGTCGAGCACGTCGATGCGGCCATAGGCCTTGAGGCACGCCGCGACCATCGCCTCGATCTCGGCTGACCGCGAGACATCGGCGGTGAACGCGGTCGCCTTGCCGCCTTCGTCCTTGATGATCTTCGCGGTCTCCTCGGCAGCAGTGCCGTTGCGGTCGACGCAGAACACCTGCGCGCCCTCGCGCGCAAAGGTCACCGCGGTGGCCTTGCCGTTGCCCCAGCCGGGCCCGATCGAGCCGGCCCCCACCACCATCGCAACCTTGCCCTTGAGCCGATCCATCGCGTGTCTCCCGTTGTTGTTCTTTGTAGCCCGGATGAGCGAAGCGATATCCGGGGGCGCCGTTCCCGGATATCGCTTCGCTCATCCGGGCTACGGATCTTTGCAGGCGCTCATTTTTGTAACGTTAGCACCTATGGGATGCCCGACAATCTCCGACAACGTCCGGCACTTCCCCTCATGGCAGAGCCGCCATTCCCCGGCCGCACCGGAATTGCCGAGCACGACCTCCTGCATCGGCGCACGCTTCGGCTGCCATTGAAACCAGCCATCGACGAGCCGCGCCTCGGGCGGCGGCTCCATGCCGGCGCCGGTGCCCTTGACCCGCGCCAGCACCAGTTCGAGACCACCAGGCGTGACGCGCCAGTCTTCCTGCCAGTCGACCTTTTCGATCGAATGCGTCCACACCAGCGTGAAGGCGGACAGCGCCAGCGCCTTCACGCCCGATGCTGTTGCGAAGCAGAGGCTCACACCGCCTCGACCGCTGCCGGCGGGCGCTGCCGCCACTGCCACAGCACCAGCGCGGCAGAGAGCACGAAGCCCGCGGTGTCGCTGAACGGGAAGTCGCCGAGCAGGCAAAGCGCAGCGCCGAGCGCGACCACGCGCTCGGGCAGTGTCAGCCGCGTGAACAGGAAGCCGATCGCCACCATGCCGAACAGGCCGATCGCCACCAGTGCCTTGAAGGTCGCCAGCGCGACCGCACCGTAGAAGCCGAGCCTGGCCGCCATGGGATCGCCGGCTTGCAGCATCAAGGCCGGCGAGTAGACGAAGATGAAGGGGATGACATAGCCGGCGAGCGCGATGCGCATCGCCTCCCAGCCGATCTTGTCCGGATTTTCCTTTGCGATCGGCGCGGCCGCGAGCGCGGCGAGCGCCACCGGCGGCGAGAGGTCGGCCATGATGCCGTAGTAGAACGCGAACATGTGGCTCGCGATCAGGGGCACGCCGAGTTTCGCCAGCGCGGGCGCTGCGAGCGCGGCGGTGATGATGTAGGTCGGGATGGTCGGAATGCCGGTGCCGAGCAGGATCGACAGCAGCATGGTCATGATCAGCGCCAGGAACAGGCTCTTCTCGCCGAGCCCGATCACCCAGCCGCCGAAGATGGTGCCGACGCCGGTCTGCGACATCATGCCGATGATGACGCCGACAATGGCGCACGCCATGCCGACGGTGATGGCGGACTTGGCGCTCTCGGCCAGCGCGTCGCGGCATTCGCGCAAGGCCTTGAACCCACCACGGATGAAAGCAGTGATCACAATCAACCCGGCGACGACGCTCGCGACCGGCACGATCTGAAGGCCGTCACGCGACAATGCGGCGACGACGAGCGCGAGCCCGACCCAGAAGATGGTGCGGATCACCATGGAGGACGCACCGGCCGTGATGCTGGCGCCCAGGATCAACGTCACCGTGAGCGCGAGGCCCATGCTGCCGGCATAGAGCGGCGTAAAGCCTTCGAACAGCATGTAGACCAGCGCGGCGAGCGGCAGCACGAGGTACCAGCGCGTCACCAGCGCCCTCCAGGCGCTCGGGATCTCCGAGCGCTTCATGCCGACAAGGCCGTGCTTGCCGGCTTCGAGATGCACCATCCAGAACGCGGATGCGAAGTAGAGGATGGCCGGGATCGCCGCCGCCTTCACGATTTCCGAGTACTGGACGCCCAGCGTCTCCGCCATGATGAAGGCGACCGCACCCATCACCGGCGGCATGATCTGCCCGCCCATCGACGCCGTGGCCTCGACGCCGGCCGCAAAGGCGCGGCGATAGCCGAACTTGATCATCAAGGGAATCGTGAACTGGCCGACGGTGACGACGTTGGCGACGCCCGAGCCCGAGATCGTGCCCATCATGCCCGAGGCGAACACCGCAACCTTGGCAGGTCCGCCGCGGGTCCTGCCGAATAACCCAAGAGAAACGTCGGTGAAGAGCTGGATCATGCCGGCGCGCTCCAGGAACGAGCCGAACAGGATGAACAGGAAAATGTAGGTCGCCGAGACGTAGATCGGCACGCCGTAAAAGCCTTCGGTGCCGAACGACAGATGCGTGACGATCTGGTCGAAATCATAGCCGCGATGGTTGAGCGGCGACGGCAGATATTGGCCGAAGAACCAGTAGAGCAGGCACGCGCCGCACATCAGCGGGAGCGCCGCGCCCATCAGGCGCCGCGTGCCCTCGAAGATCAGCACCGCGAGCAGCGTACCGACCACAAGATCAAGCCGCGTCGGATCGCCGTCGCGCGCGATCAGATCGGCATAGAAGATCCATTGATAGAGCCCGCAGAAGAAGCCGGCGCCGCCGATCACCCAGCCGAGCGCGCGGCCGAAGTCACTCTTCGCGGTGAAGTTCGCGATCAGGCCGAAGGTGAGGAGAACGAGGAAGCCGACATGGACGCCGCGCACCACCTGGCTCGGCAGATAGTTGAAGGCGGCGACATAGAGCTGGAAGGTCGCAAAGGCGATGCCGATCCAGTAGGCGAGCCGGCCCCACCAGCCCGGGCCGAAGCCCTCCGGGAAACCGTGCTCGAAATTGTCGAACTCGACCTTGATGGGCGCTTCGGTGCCCTCTGCCTGCAACATCGATATGTCCCCGCGCCCTGATAGGTGCGTCATTATAACATTGGCACTGTCCCCGCACGCGTCATGGCCGGGCTTGTCCCGGCCATCCACGGCCTACAGTGCCGCCAAGAATGTGGATGCCCGGGACATCTGCGCGAAGACGCGCTTCGCGCTTTGGCCCGGGCATGACGTCGACGGATAAAGCGCCTTACTTGATCAGCCCCTTTTCCTTGTAATAGCGGATCGCGCCGGGGTGCAGCGGAACCGGGCTGCCGGTGGCGGCCGTCTCGAGCTTGATCTCCTTGCCGGCCGCGTGGGCATTCTGCAATTCCGGCAGCGAATCGTAGACCAGCTTGGTCATCTGGTAGGCGAGATCGTCCGACACCGCCGCGCTCGTCACGAGATAGTTCACCACGGCCGCGGTCGGCACGTCCTTGTCCTGGCCGGTATAGGTGTTGGCCGGGATGATCGCCGCGATGAAGGGCGGGCCGATCTTGTCGACGGTCTCCTTCGGCACCGACACCACCGTGATCGGGCTCGAGGTCGAGAGATCCTTCAGCGAGGCAACACCGAGCCCGGCCGATTGCAGCGTCGCACCCAACTGGCGATTCTTCATGAGATCGACGGATTCGGCGAACGGCAGATACTCCACCTTGCCGAGGTCCTTGTAGCTCATGCCGGCGGCGCTGAGGATCGCGCGGGAGTTCAGCTCGGTGCCCGACTTGGGCGCGCCGACCGAGAGGCTCTTGCCCTTGAGGTCCGCCAGCGTCTTGATGCCGGACTCGGTGGTCGCGACGATCTGGATGTAGTTCGGATAGATCGCGCCGATGGTCCTGAGCTTGTCGAGCTTGGTCTTGAAGCCCGCCTCCTCTTCACCGTCCCAGGCGGCCTTGAGCGAGTCGCCCAGCGTGAACGCCAGCTCGCCGCGGCCCTGCTGGAGCAGGATCAGGTTCTCGACCGACGCCTTGGTGGCCTGCACCTGCGTCTTCACGTTCGGAATCTTGTCGCCGTAGATCTTCCCGATCGCGACCCCGAGCGGATAGTAGACGCCGGAGGTGCCTCCGGTCAGCACGTTGATGAAGGATTGCGCATGCGCGCAAGGCGCCGACGCCGCCAGAGCAAGAGCCGCGGCCACGCCGAAAATCGTCCGTTTCATGATTTCTGTACTCCCCAAACCGGCGGGGAAATTGGCCGGATGAGGGGAGCGGGTCAACCCATCCAATAGGCAAAACAGGACTGCGGCAAATGGCCGTTCCGGCTCAGCTTTTGGGGAACCCGGCGGGTGCGGCGAGGTGGCGCAGCCGGATCGCGGCGCGCCCGAACCCATCGGGTTCGAGCGCGCGATCAGCTCACTGGAACGTCATGTCCAGGCACTTGGAGATGTCGGAGCCGAGGCCGGAGGAGATGATGATGCAGCCGCGCACCTTCTGCGCGGTGACGTCGGCGGCCCAGACCGAGTAGCCGCCGGGACCGAAGAACGAGTTGGTGTTCGGCGGCTCGGTCTCGGTGGCGTCGAAGTCGTAATGGCCGTCGGTCTCGAAGATGCGCGGCTTCTTGGTGCAGCCGCCGTCGGTCTGGACGTTGATGACTTCCTTGTTGTCCCGGGTCAGCGCCAGCGAGACCTGGCAGCGGAAATATTCCGAGGTCCTGGTGTTGAAGAGATAGGTGTAGGACTTGCAGGTCGCCGTGTTCAGCTTGCCCGGGGCAAGGCCGCGGCTGCACGAAATCCGCTGGTTGTGGCTGAGCTGGTAGTCATCCGCCCAGGCGGCGGGCGCCAGCGCCGTCACCAACAGCGCGGCCGCCGAGCAGGCTTTCATGACATGGTTCATCCGAATCATCCCCCTACCAATATTTTTGTCGGATTGCGTTCTAGACGGAAAGCGGAACATAGTCGCGAGGGGACGAAGGGAAAATCACAAACTGCTGGACAAGACGTGATGCGCTGCGGCGTTTTGCGAATTGACCCGAAAATACCGTTCGTGATTTGTTCAAGCCGGGTGCCCCGACGATGGGGAGGATGGGATCATGGCATTTTCAACGAAGGCATTTGCAATCGCAGCCGCGCTCGGCGCATCCACGGCACCCGCATTGGCACAGGCCGACGCGACGCCCTGGGAGCTCAAGCCCGACATGGGCTACGCCTATGACAAGGAAGGCAAGACCTATTCCTACAGGATGGGCACCAGCAATGCCGGCGAGCTGCTGAAGGGGGCCAAGAAGGTGCCGAAGGGCACGCTGTTCTTCATCGGCCACAACGGCCAGCTCTACATGCGCAGCGGCCCGTATCTGGAAGGCGACGGCAAGTTCAAGTTCGGGCCGGATCAGTAGGGGCGGGCGGGGCACACGACACACTCGGTGTCGTCCCGGCGAAGGCCGGGACCCATACCGCGTGATCAAGCGGGTTGCGGACGGTGGGAGTACCGAACGACTGTCTTCGCCAAACTACTCCCTGGGGTTATGGGTCCCGGCCCACCGTGCGCAATTGCGCACTAGGCCGGGACGACACCTTTTAAACGCAACCGCCAGCTCCCTCGCTAAAACGCCCCCGCCAATTCCCGCGCGCCGGCATTGCTGCTGTTGCTGTCCATCCGCGTATCCGTCACTGCGAGCAGCTTCGCCACCGTGTTGTGGCGGATCGCGACTGGGTTGCGCTCGTAGCCGCCGCGCTGGAAGAAGTTCGAGGTCGGCACCTGCTCGCGCATCGTCTGCGGCATCGTCACCATGTCGAGCCCGGTGCCGTCGCCGGTGAGGTTCATCATCTCGAGCTCGGCCGCGCTGAGCGGACGGGTGTAACCCTTGGCGCGCGCGAACAGCACCGACGTCAGCAGCTTGTGGGTCTGCAGCATCGGCCCGACGTCGATGTCGAGCACCATGGCATGCATCGCCCAGCCCTGCGCGGTGTTGCCGATCTTCTCATGCTCCGACCAGGTGTCGGGCACCGACTTGGCATGCGCCACCATTTTCTTCAGCACGACGAGCTTGTGCTCGAGCGACTGGCGCGCCGGCCCTGAGGTCCGCGCCACCTTGTCGGAGAGCACGCGAATGAATTCATGGCCCTGCTCGGCCAGCAGCTCGACGCTGTTGGTGGTGAGGAGCTGGTTGTAGCCCATCGCGGTCGAGATCGCGCGCTTGCCGCCATGCTCGATGCCCGCCTGCACGTCGTAACTGCCGGTGCCGCCGGTCTCGAACGAATAGACCCGGACGGCCTGCTCGCGCGTCAGCCCCGAGGCGAGCGCATAGCGGGCGTAGGCGCGCTTGAACTCGACCTCGCTGGACGGACGCTGCGGCGTGAACTGGTAGAGCTCCTGCGCCGCGCGCAGCAAATCGGCGACGACCGGTATCGGCTTTTTGGTCGGGCGCTCCGGCGTTTCCTCCGGCTCCGGATTCACCGGCCGCTTCGGCCCGTTATAGAGCGGCGGGTGCTCCAGCACGTAATCGTCGAGTGTGATCTGCTGCCCGCTGCGCCGCTTGGCATTGCGGGTCTTCCGCTTCTCGGAGATCTGGCTCCAATAGGCGCCGGCTTCCTCGTCGAAGGCCGCGCGCGCGGCCTGATACTCCCCGAGCTTGCGGCGATATTCGAACACGGCGGGCGATGCCCCGCCTTGCGCAAAAAACTGCGACAGCAGCTGGGCTTTGGCATCGCGGACGGCGGGCGGCAGCGCGTCGGACGCGCCACCACGCGCGGCGGGCGCGAACAGGACGAGCGCGAATGGAACCAGCGCAAGGCTCCTTCGAGCAAGGCTCTTTCGAATCGAATGATGCATGCCGCCCTCTTAACAGGCATCCGGTAACCGTCACGTTAACGCGCCGTTTACCATCGTCACTTCCAGGCGAACACCGGCTGTTCCAGCTCGGTCACGCGGGTCTGCCGCCCCGCCAGCACCTCGCGGAACTGGTAGATCAGCGCCGCCGTCGGCGCGTGGATCAGGCTCGCCTGATGATGGAAGCGGATGACGCGGCGCGCGCTCTCGGGGATCGCGACGAAGTCGAAGGCGTCGTCGCGCTCGATCGTGGCGAGCGCGATGCGATGAACGGAGGCGACCTCGTCCGGGTTCGGACGGATCGCGGCGGCGTCCGTGGCCCAGACCACGACCGGCGTGATCAGATAGCCGGAGCGGGTCGGATAATCGTCGAGCGTGCCGAGCACCTCCGCGCTGGTGAGGCGAAGGCCGAGCTCTTCGTCGAGCTCGCGCAGCGCCGCCTCGACCGGCGTCTCGCCGGCATCGCAGCGTCCACCCGGCAGGGCCCATTGGCCGCGATGGGCGCGCAGGTGCGATGCGCGCAGCGTGAGCAGGAACGCGGTGTCATCCCCCTCGCCCGCGGTCAGCGCGACCGCCACCGCGGCGCGCTTCAGCGCCGGCGCCGCACCGTCTGCCGGCAGCCGCGTGAAGGCCGCGCAGGCGGCCGCGATATTCCGCCGTGTGGCATCGTCGAACGATCTCATCATGCTTGACTACACCACGTCCGCCCCCGATGAAATGAGATCGCAAGGCCCGCAGAGGAATGGACGACGAGATGACCAACAAGGCCGCCGCAAGGCTGAAATCGGAGGGCTGGACCATCCTCGAGACCACGGGCTTCATGCATCTGATCGGCCCCTTGTGGGAGCGCAAGGTCGACGGCCACTACGAATTCGCACTCGCCACCGAGGACAAGCACCACAACCGCCGCGGCATGGTCCAGGGCGGCGTGATGATGACGTTTGCCGACCGCACCTGCGGCATGACCGCCCGCTATGTCTCCGGCAGGGAGTTCATGGCGACGGTGCAGCTCGACACCCATTTCGTCGAGGCCGGCCAGATCGGCGACATCCTGATCTCGCGCCCCCGCGTGGTGCGCTCGACGCGCAGCCTCATCTTCATGAGCACCGAAGTCAGCGTCGAGGGCCGCTGCATCGTGATGGCGAACGGCGTGTTCAAGATCTTGAAGGGGCCGGCGTAGCGTTAGGTTGCCACTGCGGCCGCCACAAAACTCCCGTGTCGTCCCGGCGAAGGCCGGGACCCATACCCCCAGGGAGAAGCTGTAGCGCGAAGCTGGTAACTCCGAGTCTTCGCCAAACACAATCCTGTGGTTATGGGTCCCGGCCTTCGCCGGGACGACGATGTGGAGGCAGTCGCGGCTCAAGAAACCTCGTCATTGCGAGCGCAGCGACTTGTCCGCCGAAGCTTTAGCGAAGGCGGAAGCAATCCAGAGTCTTTCCGCGGACGCATCTCTGGATTGCTTCGCTGCGCTCGCAATGACGGCACGGGATGGCTATGCTGCCGGCTTCGACAGTGTTGAGGAAGCAGCCCATGCAATACCGCCAGCTCGGCCGCACCGGCCTGAAAGTCTCGCCGATCTGTCTGGGCACCATGATGTTCGGCGGACCGACCGATGAGGCCGCATCAAAGCGGATCATCGCGAAAGCCCACGAGGCCGGGATCAATTTCATCGACACCGCGGACGCCTATTCGAAGGGCGGATCCGAAGAGGTGGTGGGCCGCGCCATCGGCAACAACCGCCATGCCTGGGTGCTGGCGACCAAGCTCGCCAACCCCATGGGCAGCGATCCCAATCGCGGCGGGCTGTCGCGGCGCTGGGTGCTGCAGGCGGCGGACGAAAGCCTGGCACGGCTCGGCACCGACCACATCGACATCTACTATCTGCACAAGGAGGACCACGCGACACCGCTGGAGGAGACGGTGCGCGCGATGGGCGATCTGATCCGATCAGGCAAGGTGCGCTATTTCGGCGTCTCGAACTACCGCGCCTGGCGCGTCGCCGAGATCTGCAACATCTGCGACCGGCTCGGCATCGACCGGCCCGCGGTGAGCCAGCCCTATTACAACGCCATGAACCGCATGCCCGAGGTCGAGCACTTTCCGGCCTGCTCCTATTACGGCCTCGGCATCGTGCCCTACAGCCCCTTGGCGCGCGGCGTGCTGACCGGCAAGTACAGGCCGGATGCTGCCCCGGACAAAGAGACGCGTGCGGGCCGCAATGACACCCGCATGATGCAGACGGAATGGCGGCCGGAGTCGCTCCAGCTCGCGCAGGAGATCAAGAGCCACGCCGAGACGAAGGGCATCACCGCCGGCCAGTTCGCGGTCGCCTGGGTGCTGAACTCCGCTTTCGTGACCTCCATCATCGCCGGCCCCCGCACCGAGGAGCAGTGGGACGACTATATCCGCGCGCTCGACTATCGCTTCACCGGCGAGGACGAGGCCCTGATCGACCGCCTGGTGACGCCGGGCCATCCCTCGACGCCGGGCTACAACGACCCGGCCTATCCGATCGAAGGCCGCCGCGCGCGAACGGCTTGAACTCCGGAGACGACGATGGCGCATGAGGACCGCTACGGCCTGCCGCTTTCCACCGCATCCGATGCCGCCGCATCCGCCTATCGCGAAGGCGTCGACCTCATGCTGGCGGGCTGGACCGGCACGGCGGAGACGCTGGAGCGCGCCATCGCCGCCGATCCGGACTTTGCGCTTCCCCTCATCGCCCGCGCTCGCGTGCATGCCTTCTACCAGCAGGGCGACCTCGCGCGGCAGAAGGCGGCAGGTGCGCGTGAGCTCGTGGCGAAGCGCGGCACGGAGCGTGAGCGCTCGCATGTCGAGGCCTTGGCGCTCGCGATCGAGGGACGGCTGCCCGAGGCGATTGCGGCGACGCTGAAACATATCGAGGCATGGCCGCGCGATGCCGTGGTGCTGTCGCTGCCGCTCGGCGCGTTCGGCCTGTTCGCCTTCTCCGGCATGGCCGATCACGACCGTGCGCGGCATGAGCTGTGCGAGCGCGTTGCGCGCCATTATGGCGAGGACTGGTGGTTCCTCGCCATGTCCGGCTGGGCGATGACCGAGAACGGCGACGTCGCCCGCGGCCGCGGCATCACCGAGCGCGGCTTCGCCTTGCGCCGGCAGAATGCCCATGCCGCGCATGCCGTGCTGCATGCGATGTTCGAGGACGGCTCGATCGAGGCGGCCGACCGTCTCGTCGACACGTGGATTCCGACCTATGACCGCGCCGGAATCCTGCACGGCCACATTCGCTGGCATCAGGCGCTCGGCGCGCTGGAGCATGGCGATGCGCCGCGCGCACTCACGATCTATGCCGACGTGCTCCAGCCCTCCGCCACGCAGGCGCCGCCGCTCAACGTCATCACCGACGGCGCCTCGCTGCTCTGGCGCCTGTCCTCTTACGGCCACGCCGTGCCGAAGGCACTCTGGCTTGATGCTGACGCCGCCGCGCAAAAGTTGTTTCCGAAATCGAGCCTGCCGTTCGCCGACGTCCACATGGCGCTGTTCGCCGCCGCGACGCAAAACCGCGACGCGCTCGCCACGCGCCTTGCCGTGATCGAGCAGCGGGTCGCCGAGGGCAAGCTGCCGGCCGGCCCCGTGGTGCCGGCGATCTGCCGCGCGCTGGCGGCCTTTGCAGACGAGGACTATGCGGCCTGCGTGCGGACGCTCGCGCCCGTGCTCACCGACGTCGTCCGCATCGGCGGCAGCCACGCCCAGCGCGAGCTGATCGAGGACACGTTCATCGTCGCCCTGATGCGCGGCGGCGAGCTGCCGCGCGCCCGCAGCATGCTCGACGCCCGCCTGCATCGCCGCCCCTCCCTGCGCGATACGCGCTGGCAGGCGGCGTTGGCTTGAGGCAGGATAAGAAAAACAAGGCGGAGGACGCCCATGACCGAGATCGTTGCGCTGGAGGCGCTTGTCGCGCACGTCGCATCGGGGCAATCGCTGGCAATTCCCGTCGACGGCGCCGGCGTCGCGATGGCCGCGACCGCGGCGCTGCTCGAATCCGGCATCCGCGATCTCAAGCTGATCTGCGTGCCGATCTCGGGCCTCCAGGCCGATCTCCTGATCGGGGCCGGCGCCGTCGCCTCGCTCGAGACCAGCGCGGTGTCGCTCGGTGAAGCCGGCGCCGCGCCGCGCTTCACCGCGGGCGTCAGGAGCGGCGCGTTTGCGTTACGCGACTCCACCTGCCCCGCGATCTACGCCGGCCTCCTCGCGGCGCAAAAGGGCGTGCCGTTCATGCCGATCGCCGGCATCATCGGCAGCGACCTGCTCGAGGTGCGGCCGGACTGGCAGGTGATCGACAGTCCCGTCGGCGAACCACGCAAGGTGGTCGTGGTGCCCGCGATCTCTCCCGATGTCGCGCTGTTTCACGCGCCCGAGGCCGACCGCGCCGGCAACGTGCGGATCGGCCGCCACCGCGAGCTCGCCGGCCTCGCCTATGCCGCGAAACGCACGCTGGTCACCGTCGAGCGCATCGTCGATCGCAACCTGCTGGCGACGGAAGACTCCGCCGCCGGCGTGCTGCCCTCGCTCTATGTCGACACCATCGCGGTCGCCGCGCGCGGCGCCTGGCCGCTGGCCCTGTGGGACGAATATCCGGCGGACGAAGCCGAGATCGCGCGCTATGCGGCGATGGCGCGCAGCGAAGACGGCTTTCGCGCCTATCTCTCGACCTTCCTGACGCATCGCAAGCAGGTGGCCTGATGTCATCGGAACGCGAACGGCGCGAAATCCTGATCGCCACCATCGCCGACCTGCTCGACGGCATCCGTCACGTCGCGGTCGGCGCATCGTCGCCGATCCCCGCGGCCGGTGCGATGCTGCTGCGCGCACGCAACGAACTCTGTGGCAAGCCGCCGGTGCGCATCTCGATCCTGGGATCGCAGGCGCATAATTTCTTCACCAATGGCGGCATCGAGTTGTTCGACTGCGCCGCGCAAGGAAGGGTCGACGCCTTCTTCCTCGGCGGTGGCCAGATCGACGGCGCGGGCAACATCAATCTGGTCGGCACCGGGGACTATCCCACGAACAGCGTGCGCTGGCCCGGCTCGTTCGGCTCGGCCTATCTCTATCATCTCATTCCGCGCGTGATCCTGTTTCGCGAGGAGCACACCCCGCGCGTGTTCGTGCCGAAGGTCGATTTCGTCAGCGCCCGGGCGATCACACCGGGGGTCGCTCGCCGCGGCGGGCCATACGCGCTCCTCACCAACATGGCGCTGTTCGACTTCGACCGCGAGGCAGGCGGCTTTGCCCTACGCTCGGTGCACCCGCCCTTCACGCCGGCCGACGTCAGGGAAAATACCGGCTTCACCTATGAAGAGCCGGAGGTGGTGCGGGAAACCGCGCGGCCCGATACGGCAACCCTGGCATTGCTGCGCGGCCGGATTTTCGACGAACTCGCCGAGACTTACCCGGCCTTTGCAAGGACGATGAAGCAGGCGGCGTGACCCTTCGGCTCTGCCACGAAAAAAACACCGGCCTGGCGGCAAGTGCCTGCCGGGACGGGTTGGGCGATTGGACGAATCGCCGATGGGTGGCGCGGTGGTATTCCAGTCGGGTTTGGCGACACAAACGGGATCGCAACCAATTTGCGGTTCGATGGTTATTGAACGGAACTTTTCCGCGGTCCCCTGGCATATGAGCCCTACGATGCGCCTCTGCCGACCGGCCCTCGCAGCAGCGTTCGTTGCCCTCGCAAGTCCTTGTTTTGCCGACTCTTCCAGGCCGATTCCCGTCAACAATCCGCCGCTGCAGCAGAACGCCTTCATCGATCTGCTGGCGCTGATGTCCGGCCACTGCAAGACGCTCAAGGTCGCGGGACGTACCCTTGCCTGCAAGACGGTGGCCTACGCCCATGGCGATACGGGCCGGGTCAATTTCGCCGTCGCCGTCGACGACCCCACTGATGCGAACCACGTCGTGTCGTTCTCCGGCGAGAACGGCAAGCGGGCCGACGACAATTCCTACGAGCTGCCGATCGACCGCATGCTGCTCAATTCCAAGGACCGGCCCAAGGTCGACGGCCTGCCGGTGCCGGCGGAGCAGACCTCCACCGGAATCTGCCGCCAGACCGGCAATTTCGCCGCCCGGAAGGTGACTGATGTCACCTGCTCCGCGACCGACAGCGAGGGCCGGAAGTACGAACTCCTGTTCGTCTCCGACGGCACGCCGGTAAGCGTGCGCCGCATCAGGCAATCGTCGCCGTCGATTCAGGATCCGTTCAAGTAGCGGCCCCTTGTGTCGCCCTGCTTGTCACCGGGGTGAGCACGCATCCTTCCGTTGAAACTCCAGGTCAGGCGGTTATGCTCTCGCGTGCATCCTCATTGAGGAGACCCGATTGCATCCAGAGGCGAGGCCGAGAGTCCGGCAATGCGTGTGATCCGCGGGCTCGCGCGCATCCTGATCGCCTGCTTGTTCGCTGGCCTCTCGCGTGAATGCGTCGCAGCCGACGGCCCCCAGCAGCGTTCGGTCCTGGTTCTGGAAGAAGCCGATTTTCGCTCGCCCTTTTATTCGGAGATCTTTGCCGGAATCCGCGCCGCCGCGAAGCAGAACGGGAAAAGCAACACGGTGATCTACGGCGAAAGCCTCGATCTCGCCCGCTTCCCGGGACCGGACTATGAATTGAGCCTGATCGGTCACCTCAAGACCAAATATGCGCAGCGGCCGATCGACGTCATCGTTTCGATCGGCGTCGCATCGGCGAAATTCCTTCAGAAGCGGAAGCAGGACATCTGGCCCGCCGCGCCTGTGGTATACGGCTTCGTTCCCGACCTGCCTGAGACGCGCGCGCTGTTCCTGCCCGATACGACGGCCGTCTTCGCCAGAGTGAGGCCGACACACCTCCTGACCGCAGCGCGCGCAATCGTTCCCGACCTGACGCGTGTCGTCCTGGTGGGCGAGGCCTGGAAGAATCCGCTGGTGTACGGACATTGGAAGCAGGACTTCGCGGCCGCAATGCCCGATCTCGAAGTCATCGATCTGTCCGGCGCGGTGCTGCGTGAGGTCCGCAGTCGCGTCGCTTCCCTGCCCGACCGCTCCGCGATCCTGACCTCGGCGATGTATTCCGACGGCGAAGGCACCTATTACGCCCCGGCCTCGGCGCTCGCACGCGTTGCCGAGAGTGCGAACCGCCCGATCATCATAACGTCCGATACGTTCCTCGGACGGTCGGGCGTGGGTGGCTTCCTGCTGCTGCCCGAAATCATCGGTCGGGAAGCCGGCGAAGTGGCGATGCGGATCCTCGACGGCGAAGCGCCCTCGAGCATCGCACCGTTCAGCGGAAACAACGTGAGGCCGATCTTCGACTGGCGGCAGCTGAAACGCTGGAATGTGGACGAAGCCAATCTGCCCCCCGGCAGCGAGGTGCATTTCCGCCAACCGACCTTCTGGGAGCAGTATTACTGGCACTCCGCGATCATCGCGGGCGTGGTGCTGGTGCAGGCGCTGATGATCACCATTCTGCTGCGCGAGCGCCGTCTGCGCTTCGTGGCCGAGGTCGCGGCGCGCCAGCGCATGTCGGAGCTCGCCCACATGAACCGCCGCGCGACCGCGGGAGAGATGTCCGTCTCGCTCGCACACGAGCTGAACCAGCCGCTCGCCGCCATTCTGATCAATGCCGAGACGGCCCAGCAGATATTACAGAGTCCGGCGCCCGACCTCGGCGAGATCAGGGACATCCTGGACCACATCCGCCGTGACGATCAGCGGGCCGCCGAAGTCGTCGGCCGGCTGCGCTCGTTTCTGAAGCGAGACCCGACCGAACGGCACGAGCTCGACCTCAATGCCACCGTCGGCGAGGTGTTTCGATTCCTCTCCGTGCAGGCCCTGACCCACGATGTTGAACTCGTCATGCAGCCGTCGCCCGCAGACATTCGCGTGAAAGGCGACAAGATTCAGCTCCAACAGGCCATCCTCAATCTCGTCGTGAACGGCATGGAGGCTGTGGCCCATCTTCCGGACGAGCGGCGCCGCGTCGTCGGACGAACCAGTCTCACCGAGGGCAACCTCGCCCTTGTCTCCATCGCCGACAAGGGCGACGGCATCCTCGCGGAGAAAGTCGCCGAGCTCTTCAAGCCGTTCTTCACGACCAAGGCGCAAGGCATGGGCATAGGCCTCTCGATCGCACATACCATCGTCCAGGCGCATGGCGGCCGCATCTGGGCCGAGAACGTCCCGTCAGGGGGCGCCGTTTTTCACCTCAGCCTGCCGCTGGCAGCGCCGCGATAGGCGCCGTCGCGTGCGCCGGCGACGTCACCCCGGCGAAAGCCTCAAGCGAACGCCTTCTCCAGGGTCGCGAAGATCACCGCGAGCGACTTGTCGTGGCGAGTCACCGGCGGCACCGGGCGACCCACCTTCATGAGTTGATAGACCGCCATCTGCGCCGCGCGCACCGAATATTCGACGGTGAACACGACGTCGTCGGGGATCTCGACGAACTGGCTGACGAAGGCGAGGTTGACCGAATTCCTGGGCACCGGCAGTGGCCGGTCAGTCACGTTGCGCGGCATGAACATGCTGGTGATGTAGGGCATGCGGCAGGGAATGCAGGTCGCAGTCTCGAACACATCGCGATCGAAATTCAGGTGCCCGCACAGCTCGTTCAGGATGTCCGCGCCGCCGCAATCGGACATCGGCTTCCCGACGAAATTGCCGATGCGGTCCGGATGCAGCGCATAGCCCCAGAACACCTGGACGTCCTTCGGCTGGCCGGCGAAATGCGGCTGATGGTACAGCACCGCCGACATCAGCCAGTTGGAATCCCTGAACGTCACCAGCCCGCCGGTGCCGGCCCTGTTGCCCGAAAACGCCTCCATCTTGTCGAAGAAGCGCGGATCGCGGCAGGTGACGGTGAAGGACAGCCAGTACGATTCCGGGATCGAGCTGTTGAACGCGGACGGATTGCCGAATTCGGGACGTCCCTGTGCGATCGTCTCCCACAGCGCCCAGCCCTGGCTATCGGCCTTGGTCAGGTGCGGCGCCGGCTCGGTCATGGAGCCCAGGCTCGAGGCGTCCGTCATCGAGCCGTTCTGGAAGAAGACGAGATCGCCGTCCTCGAGGCGGACATTGGCGGTGCGGCCGTCGCGATCGAGCACGAGCTGGCGCACGCGCACGCGTCCGGCTTCGTCCTCGAGCGTCATGTCGGTGACGGCCGTGCCGCGCACGAACTGCACGCCTTGCCCCTTCAGCCAGTCGGCAAGCGGCCGCACGATCGCGTCATACTGGTTGTAGACGGTGCGCTTGACGCCGGCGAGGGTTTCGATGCGCGGGAATTCGTTCATGAAGCGGTGCAGATAGCGCTTCAGCTCGACCGCGCTGTGCCAGGGCTGGAAGGCGAAGGTGGTCTGCCACATGTACCAGAAATTGGACTCGAAGAATTTTGGCGACAGCCAGTCGGTGATGCGGCTGTTGCCGAGCGTCTCCTCCGAAGCTTCGGTGAGCCGCAGCAGCTCGAGCCGGTCGCGCGCGGAAAAGCCCATGTGGGAGACGTCGATCTTGAAGCGGTTGCGGTCGACCAGCCGCGCCTGCGAATGCGCCGGGTTCTCCTCGTTGAACGCAATCGTCTCGTCTCGCACGCTCAGGCCCGGACGCTCGAGCGAGGGGATGCTCGACAGCAGATCCCAGGTGCATTCGTAATGGTCGGTGGTGAGCATGCGTCCGCCGCGCAGCGAATAGGCGCCGTTCGCGAGCAGTGCGCCATCGAGGCTGCCGCCGACCAGCGGCTGCGCCTCGTAGATCACGATGTCTCGCCCCGGCAGCTGCGCGTCGCGAACCAGGAACGCCGCGCCCGCGAGCGATCCGATGCCACCACCGATGAAATACGCCTTCATGACTTGCCTCGATTGCAATTCGAACTTTCGCGGCGACATTGCATGAGGGCCAGCGGCCGAAGTTGCGCTGGATCAAGCGCGATGGACACGGCGTTCAAGAGGATGTGAGTGCTCTCTCCTCCGAGATCGGCATGAACATTCACACGACGCCGTCATGCCCGGGCTTGTCCCGGGCATCCACGTTCTTCGCGCCACGGAGCAACGCGTGGATGGCCGGGACAAGCCCGGCCATGACGCCGTGGAAACTTCGCGCTCCAAGCAGGGAGACGCGAGCTCAGGAGGCACGTGGCTTCTTCGCGTAGATCTGCGCGATCTCGTCCGCGAAGCGGTGTTCGAGCGCGGGGCGCTTGTTCTTCAGGGTCGGCGTGAGCAGGCCGCTGGCAATGGTCCAGGGGTCCAGCGTCCACCACACCGCACGCGGGGTCGCGTAGGACGGATAGGCCTTCACCGCTGCCGCGATTCGCGCAAGCAGCGCGGCCCGCTCCGCCGCACCGCCTTGCTTGCCGCTCGCCGCAAGCCTTTCTTTCTCCTGCACCCAGGCTTTTGCGTTGAGCACGACCAGCGCGGTGAGGAAGGGGCGCTGCTCGCCGACCACCAGCGCCTGCTCGAACAGGGGATCGGCCAGGATCGCGGTCTCGAGATCCACCGGCGCGATCTTCTCGCCGGTAGACGTCACGAGGATATCCTTGATGCGGCCGGTGATGGTGATGCGCCCATTCTCGATGCGGGCCTGGTCGCCGGTGTGCAGCCAGCCATCGGCCTGCTTCACGCGGCGCGTCTCCTCTACCTTGTGCCAGTAACCGAGCATCACGTTGCGCCCGCGCACCAGCAGTTCGTCGTTCTCGCCCAGCCTGACCTCGACGCCGTCGAGCACGTGGCCGACCGAGCGCGGATCGTTGTCCTCGGGGGTGTTGACGGAGACCACGGGCGAGGTCTCGGTCATGCCGTAGCCCTGGAGGATGTCGAGCCCGAGCGCGAGAAACAGACGAATGACGGGCTCGGCGATCGGCGCGCCGCCGGAGACCGCGACCCGCAGGCGGCCGCCGAGCTGCGCCAGCACCTTGTCGGCAACGAGCCGCTTCAGCAGCGGCCAGGCCAGCCGGTCGAGCAGCGACGGTGCGCCGCGCCCCTGCCGCGCGTCGAACCGCCGGCCGCCGACGGCAATCGTGAGATCGAGCAGCGCCCGCTCGATGCTTCCGGCCGAAGCCCGGTGCTGCATGATCAGCGCGTAGACGCGCTCGTAAATCCGCGGCACCGAGATCAGCACCGTCGGCCGCACATGCTTGAGGTCGTCCCCGAGTTGCGGCACCGAGCGCGCATAGGCGACGCAGGCCCCGGCCGCGATCGGATAGTAATAGCCGCCGGTGCGCTCGAACGTGTGCGAGAGCGGCAGGAAGGACAGGAAGACGTCGTCGGGCAACGCAGCGATGCGATGGGCGATCGCCTTCACATTGGCGACGACGTTGTCATGCGACAGCATCACGCCCTTTGGCCGCCCGGTCGTGCCCGAGGTGTAGACGATGGCGGCGAGATCGTCCGGCGCCAGCGCGACGTCGGGCAATGGCGCAGTCGCGCCCGGTGCAGACGCAAGCCACTGGTCGAGCGCGACGACGCGCGTATCGGCCGGCAACGGCCCGGTCACGTCGGCACAGACGATGCGCTTGAGCGCATCGAGCGGCTGGCCCGTGGCCACGATCGCCTGCCAGCGCTCCAGCGTATCGACGAACAGCAGCAGCGCGCCGGAATCGGCGAGGATGTAGGCGATGCTGTCGGGGTTGTCGACCGCATGCATCGGCACCGGCACGAGACCGCGCGACAGCGCCGCCTGGTCCATCGCGATGTGCGGAATGCCGTTCGGCATCAGGATGGCGACGCGCTCACCGGGCGAAAACTCCTCCGCGGCCAGCGCCCGCCGCCACAGCTCGAATTCCGCGTCGATCTCGTGCCAGGACTGGCTGACCCAGCGCCCGGCATGCGCGTCGAAATGGCGATAGGCCTCCGCCGCCGGCGTCGCCTCGACGCGCCAGCGCAGCAGCTCCGGCAGTGTCTTCACGTCAGCGAGCGTCTGCGGTTGACTGATCGGCCCCGGCATGGCGTCCTTTCCTCACCGTCGATTCACATGAATCTGGGGGCTCGACACTAGGCCGGCCAGTCCTCGCCGCCTTGATCCTCAGCAAGGCGGCCATGCTTCGGAGCGATCCATGACGCGCGACCTGCTGTTTCTGCTGCGCCCGGGTTTCGAGGACCCGGCCTATCCGGGCCGGCGCTTCTATTGCTGGCATTGCGCGCTGATGGAGGGCGTGCTCGCCTCGTTTCCACAGCTTGCCGACAAGCTCGACGTCGAGCGCATCGCGTGGCCGCAGCCGAGGCAGGCCGTGATCGCGCTGGTCGGCGCGGAGAACCAGTCGCTGCCGCTGCTCGTGCTGGCAGACGGCACGACATCGCGGCACCAGACCGGCAGCCACCGCGGCCGCGCGTTCATCGCCGACAAGGACGCCATCCTCGCCGCACTGTCCGAACGCCACGGCTTTCCCGACCCGCATCCGTAGGACGAGGTTCGTAGCCCGCATGAGCGTAGCGATATGCGGGAACAGTCTCCCCGGATATCGCTTCGCTCATCCGGGCTACGGGCCCGTCTCGAAACGAGGGAAAATCGGCATTGCCTGCCACGAAGGGCAGTCCGCATACTCGTCGCAACAGAACTGAAAGCCACTCGCCATGCCGCACCCCCTCCCCGCGCTCATCGTCGTCGACGTCCAGCGCGCGTTCGACGAATGGGAGGCAGCGGGCAAGCGCCGCAACAATCCGGATGCGGTGGCGCAAATTGCCGCTCTCCTGAAGGCGTTCAGGACGAGCAGTGCTCCGGTCTTTCATATCCGCCACGAAGGCACGAAACCGAATTCGTCGTTTCTGCCATCGCGCTCCGGCTACGCCGTCAAGGACGTGGCACGCGAACAGGACGGCGAGCCCGTGATCGTCAAGCGCGTCAACAGCGCCTTCATCGGCACGGACCTCGAGACGCGCCTGCGCGCGAGCGGCATCACCACGCTCGTCATCTGCGGCGCCACCACCAACCATTGCGTGGAGACGACGACGCGGATGGCCGGCAATCTCGGCTTCGACACGCGGCTGGTGCGCGATGCGACCTGGACCTTCGACCGGATCGGCCCCGATGGCGATGCGCATTCCGCCGAGGAGATCCATGCGATGACGCTGTCGAATCTCAACGGCGAGTTCGCGCGCATCGTCACCACGAATGAGGTGGTCGCATCATTCGCGGCGAAGTGATGGCAACAGTGCGATCAACGCCGGTGATGCGACAATAAATCTCACGACACGCAATCATCCGCGCTGAATCGGACGCCTCGCACTGCGTCGTTTCGACGCCCGCACTGGCCGGAACGCAGCCAACGCCCATGTGTTGTCACACGACGTTCAACTGGAGTGATGACATGAAGTATCTCATTGTCGCGATGGCGGTCGGTGCTGCGGCGCTTGCCGGCGGATCGGCGGCGAACGCGGCCAACACCACAAGCGCGAAGCAGAGCGCGCGGGGAGGCCCGCCGACCGACATCAGCGCGCAGCACCGGCACCACCATGGCTATCGCCATCATCACTGGCGCCATCACCACCACGGCTATTATCGCCCGCACTATCGCAGCTACGGCTATTACCCGCGGCACCACGGTTATTACGGCGGCGGACCGTACGGATATTACGGCGGCGGCGGTCCGGGCGTGAGCTTCGGCTTCGGCGGCAGCCGCTGGTAAGCGAAAGGCCCGCAGAGATGCGGGCCTTTTCTCAATGGTTCGCTGATCGTCATGGCCGGGCTTGTCCCGGCAAGACGCGGAAATGACAAGGAAATGCGGGGATTT
>NZ_AXAB01000044.1:0-20461 GCF_000472645.1 Bradyrhizobium sp. WSM2254
CGTTCAGCGAGGAGAGCTTCTTCTCGTTGATGAGGATGTAGGCGTCGTCCATCTCAACGCGCATCTTGTCGGCGTTGGTGACGAAGTAGGGCGAGATGTAGCCGCGGTCGAACTGCATGCCCTCGACGACGTCGAGTTCGGTCTCGAGCGACTTGGCTTCCTCGACGGTGATGACACCCTCGTTGCCGACCTTCTTCATGGCGTCGGAGAGGAACTTGCCGATCTCCTGGTCGCCGTTGGCCGAGATGGTGCCGACCTGGGCGATCTCTTCGTTCGAGGTGACCTTCTTGGAGTTCTTGACGAGGTCCGCAACGACGGCTTCGACCGCGAGGTCGATACCGCGCTTGAGGTCCATCGGGTTCATGCCGGCGGCAACCGACTTGGCGCCTTCACGCACGATCGCCTGGGCGAGCACGGTGGCGGTGGTGGTGCCGTCGCCGGCCGCGTCAGCGGACTTGGAAGCGACTTCGCGCACCATCTGGGCGCCCATGTTCTCGAACTTGTCCTCGAGCTCGATCTCCTTGGCGACGGTGACGCCGTCCTTGGTGATGCGGGGAGCGCCGAACGACTTATCGAGCACGACGTTGCGGCCCTTCGGACCGAGCGTGACCTTCACCGCGTTGGCGAGAATGTCGACGCCGCGCAGCATCTTGTCGCGCGCTTCAACCGAGAATTTGACTTCTTTAGCTGCCATCTGGATTTTTCCTTAGGTGTTTGGCTGGGGGCGAGAGGGGGCTCTTAGGCCGCCTTCTTCTTGGAAGCGGGGACGTCGAGGACGCCCATGATGTCGCTTTCCTTCATGATCAGCAGATCGACGCTGTCGATCTTGACCTCGGTGCCGGACCACTTGCCGAACAGCACGCGGTCGCCGACCTTCAGGTCGATCGGGATCAGCTTGCCGGCTTCGTCGCGGCCACCGGGGCCGACGGCGACGACTTCGCCCTGGGAGGGCTTTTCCTTGGCAGTGTCGGGAATGATGATGCCGCCAGCGGTCTTCTCTTCTGCGTCGATGCGCTTGACCACGACGCGGTCGTGAAGCGGACGGAATTTCATGCAGTCCTCCTAAGCAATTGCTCGGGTTGATGATTTCAGATTGTTAGCAGTCTGTGCCAGCGAGTGCTAGCACAGGCGAAGCTGAAATAGGACAGGAATTTTGCGGGGGCAAGGGCTTCTAGCAGAAAAATCGGCACTCGGAAGCGCGCTCTGCCAGAATCTCTTTTCCATCGTTAACCGTCAGCCGGACCGTATTAGCACGGAGCCGTCTCTGCTGCTAACGCATTGAATTTCAACAGCTTGTTAAACTTTTGGGCTTGAGATGGATTATCAGTTTGCGTCACATTTCTCTCATGTGAGCGCATCTCCACCGGGTGGCTCGTAAGCAGCGTACCGGATCAAGCCGCCCCCTGAATGCGCTCCTGCAAAGGAGGTTGGCATGGTCTCGCGGGTTGGGGTGGTTTCCGACGACTTCCGGAAACAGGTGCTGGGTTACGGGCTGACGACGGCTGAAATTCTCTATCGGATGCCGGATCATCCCTCGCTGCTTCAGACCTATGTCTGGCAGAACTACGATCTCTTCCCGAAATTCCCGGCGCTGACCGACTTCCTGGCGTTCTGGCAGCAGAAGCTCGACGGTCCCCTGTATTCGGTCACCGTCGCGCATTCCAAGCTGATCAAGCCGGCCGAGCTACGTGCAGTCGACGGCGTGTTCAGGCTGCATTGACGCAGCGATCAGGCGTCGCTGCTGCAATAGCGCTTCCACATCGCGCGATAGGCCTCGTCCACCGCTTGCGCGTAGGCGACCGGGTTGCAGGCGGGCGCAGCCCTGACCTGTCCGGGCAGCTCGCGGCGCAATTTGTCGAGGTCGTCGATCTGCGCCGCACGGCTCACCGCGATGTCGACATATGCCTCCTCGCTATCCGTAACCCAGTCGGGCAGGCCAACCGCGGTGAGGATGGAGCCGCCGGCACGGCTGGGCAGACTGTTCCCGAGCTTCGCCACCACGGGCACGCCCATCTGCAAGGCTTCCAACGTGCTGACGCCGCCGTTCTGCGGGAACGTGTCGAGGGCAATATCGACGCGATGGAATGATCTCAGATGATCGATTCGCAAGGTGGTTCCGAGCAGATCGACGCGTTCGGCGGGCACTCCGCAAGTTGCAAGCCGTGCCAGCAGATTGTCGCGGACCAGTTGATCGTCCAGCGCAAGATCTTTGATCAGCAGCCGTGACCCCGGCACCCTCTCGAGAATCCTGGACCAGGCCTGCGCGGCCGCGTCCGAAATCTTGCTGATGCGGTTGAAGACACCGAATGTGACGAAGCCGTTCGAGGTCGCCGGCGTTGACGCCCGCGCAAGCTCGATCGGCAGCGGCTCCAGCGTGACAAAGCACGGCAGATCGACGACGGTTTCCGCAAACAGATGCCGAACCGCGGCAGGAATCGCGACCGGGTCCGAGAACAGATAATCGATCGTTGGCAGACCGGTGCCGGTACCGTGGCCCCAGCCATGCACCTGGATCGGCGCCGGCTTGAGCGCAAACACGCCGAGGCGGTTTCCTTTCGTATGGCCGGACAGATCGATCAGGATATCGACGCCATCGGCGCGGATCTGATCGGCGAGGCGTTCGTCGCTCCATTGCGAGGCGTCGCGCCAGCGATCGGCGATCTTATGAAATTCGTCGGTCGCCGCATCCGCTTTGGACGAGCAAGAGTAGCACACGATCTCGAACTGTTCCCGGTCATGGTATTGCAAGACCGGCTTGAAGATGAACGCGGCCGAATGCGCGTTGAAGTCCGCCGAGACATAGCCAAGCACCAGAGGGCGATCCGGATCGCGGCTGTTGTCGTGCGATCTCGCCGCTTCCGAAGCGACTTTCGCGCCGATCTGATCCCACCATACTTGCCGCGCTTGCTGATGCTGCTCAACGCTGGCATCGCCCAAGAAATCGAGTGCGAAGATCTTGTTGGAGATTGCGCTCGCGAAGTCAGGCGTAATGGCAAGAGCCCTGTCGAAACTGGCCAGGGCTTCGTCGACCCGGCCAAGTCCGGTGAGACAAAGGCCCAGCACCAGGTGAGCTTGAGCGGACTCGGGATCGATGGCGAGGGCCTTCTCGCAATCGGGCAATGCTTCGGCCATTTGCTTCATCTGGAGCCAGACGCTGGCCCGCCAGAGCCACCCGTTCGCGTCGTCGGGTGCCAGGGCGACCGCCCGATTGCAATCCGCCATGGCTTCGTCAAATCGCAGCAGCTCCTGCAATGCGACGGCGCGGTTCGCCAGCGCTGAGGCATAGTCAGGCTTGATCGATAGCGCGCGGTTCAAGCTTGCGATGGCCTCGTCAAAATTGCGCAGACGGCAGAGCGCCCAACCCCGGCCGTTGTGGGCTTCGGCAAGGTTTCCGTCAATTGCGAGCGCCTTGTCGTAGCACGCGAGCGCTTCCTGAAGATCGAGGGTCACGCTCGCGTTACCGAGATTGGACAGGGCGAGGGCGTAGTTGGGGCGCAAGGCGAGGGCCCTTCGATGGCTCTCGCAGGCCTCGTCGTGACGTCGTAGCCCGTTCAGCGCGACGCCCAGGCTCATATGAGCTTCGGCAGATCGCGGATCCGCGGCAACCGCCCGGCTCAGCAGAATTTCGGCCTGCTGATAGCTCTTGGCGTCGGACTCCAGGACGCCGAGCATGTGCAGCGCGATGAACTGGTTGGGCGCGAGTTGCAGGAGTTGGCGATAGGCCGCCTTGGCCTCGGGGAGAAGCCCTTTCTTTTGCAGCTGGAGGGCGTTCCCGAGCAATGGCAGCACGTCGGCCTCCTGCCGTTTCCGAAGCCGGGCATTTTGAAATGCACGCTGACCTACGCTGTTGCTCATGAATCAAGTCCCCCAGAATCTCCTGGCGAGATTAAATCGGCGAGGGAACGAATACGAGACGACGGCCGTTCGCGACGACAGCTTCGGACAAGCTACGAGCGAGGCGTCGTCGCGTGACCAGCCCGAACCCGCGATTGCTGCCTCGTCCAGGACTGGATAGTCTGCCTTCGGGTTGTACCCGTCCGGCGGGCGCGGCTCAGATCAGGGAGGCAGACAATGGCCAGGCAAAAGGCATCAAGACCCGCAACGAAGACCGCGGTGAAGAAGCGGAGCGGCACCAAGGCGGCGGCGCGATCCTCGGCGCGCAAGACGGTGAAGGCAAAGGCTCGCACGACCGCTCCGAAGAAGCCCGTACGTCCCCGGCAGCGCGTCGCGATCAGCCATCACCGCGAGGAAGACTTCAAGGCCGATGGCCTGCGCGCTTATGCGAAATATCGCGATCTGGGCATTGCCGATGCGAGCCATGGGCTCGCGCAAGCGCATGTGATCCGGCTGCAGGGCCCCTGCAATCCCGCAGAAGTCTCAAAGCTTCACTTCCACGACGTCGAATTCCAGATGGTCTATGTCCTCAAGGGCTGGGTGAAGACCTACATGGAGGGGGAGGGCGAGACGCTGATGAAGCAAGGCAGCGCCTGGACCCAGCCGCCGAAGATCAAGCACATGATCCTGGATTATTCTGATGACGTCGAGCTGCTGGAGGTGATCCTGCCGGCGGAGTTCAAGACGGTGGAGCTGAAGGCGTAGATTGACGCGCAGCCGCGTGTTGTCGTTCTCCGCCATCATTCCGGGGCGCGCCTCTTGGCGCGAGCCCGGAATGACGGGCGGAGAGAGCTAACTCAACACCCCCACGATCGCCCCCATCAAACACGTCGTCAGAGTCCCCGAGACGATCGACTTCAGCCCGAGCGCGTTGATCTCCTCGCGGCGCTCCGGCGCCATCACCCCCAAGCCGCCGATCATGATGCCGAGGCTGGCGAAGTTGGCGAAGCCGCACATCGCGTAGAGCATGATCAGGCGCGAGCGTGTGTCCAGCACATCCGGCGCGAGCTTCGACAGGTCGACATAGGCGATCAGTTCGTTGAGCACCGTTTTCGTGCCCATCAGGCTGCCGGCCGTCACCGCCTGATCCCAGGGCAATCCCATCAGCCAGCACACCGGCGCCATGACGAGGCCAAGCAGGCGCTGCAACGAGATCGCGGCGCCGGCGATATCAGGCAACAGGCCGAGGATGGCGTTGACGAGATAGACCAGCGCCACCAGCACCAGCAGCATCGCGACGATGTTGATCAGCAGCTCAATCCCTGCGCTCGTGCCCTTCACGATCGCATCCATCGTGCCGGAGACCGCCATCTCCGGATCCTCCAGCGCGCCGCCGGTGCGCTTGTCCGACGTCTCCGGCACCATGATCAGGCTGACGAGGATCGCGGCCGGCGCGCCCAGCACCGAGGCGATGACGAAATGCGCCGCGGCGTCGGGGATAAGGGGAGCAAGGAGCGTCGCATAGAGCACCAGCACCGTGCCGGCGATGCCGGCCATGCCGCCGGTCATCACCAGGAACAATTCGCTGCGCGTCATCTGCGCCAGATAGGGCCGCACGAACAGCGGCGCCTCGACCATCCCGAGGAAGATGTTGGCCGCGGTCGAGAGCCCGACCGCGCCGCCGACGCCGAGCGTGCGTTCGAGCAGCCAGGCCATGCCGCGCACGATCGGCGGCAGCACCCGCCAATAGAACAGCAGCGTCGTCAGCACGCTCATGACCAGGACGATCGGCAGCGCCTGGAACGCCAGGATGAAATCGGCGCCCGGCACCTTCAGATCGAAGGGCAGGGGGCCGCCGCCGATATAGCCGAACACGAAGGAGGAGCCGGCGCGCGAGGCCGCGGAGATCGCGCCGACCGCGTCGTTGATGGCGCCGAAGGCATGGGCGACGACCGGCAGCTTCAGGAGCACGGCCGCGGTGACGAAGGTCACGACAAGGCCGATCGCCGCCTGGCGCAGCGAGACCGCGCGGCGATTCTCTGCCAACGCCCACGCGATCAGCAGCAATGCGAAAATGCCGAGTGCCGATTGCAGCCGCAGCATGATGTCCCCAAACCCTCCATGATTATGGCCGCGCGTGCGTTGCAAAGGCAATGCCGGGACGTGCGGGAAACGCCCGGCTGTTGACAAGCAGGCCCGCCTCAGTCACGCGGGGGCATGTCGACGTCAAGGGGGCGAGCGGTCCGAGGGTGACCCAAAAGGCGATGCCAGAGCAGCCAATATCCGAAAATCCGCCGGTCAGTGCCGGCGTGCTCCTCTCCCACCGCGCCTTCCTGTTCTTCCTGCTCTCGCGCAGCCTGTCGCGCTTTTCCAGCCAGATCGCGGCGGTCGCGATCGGCTGGCAGATCTACGACCTCACCGGTTCGGCCTTCGACCTCGGCATGGTCGGGCTCGTGCAGTTCCTGCCCACCGCGCTGCTGGTGTTCGTCGCCGGCCACGCCGCCGACCGTTTTGAGCGCAAGCGCGTGGTCCAGCTCTGCCAGCTCGTGGAAGCCGCGACCGCGCTCTATCTCGCCATCATCACCTATGTCGGTGCCGTCAGCGAAGTGCAGATCTTCATCGCGACCTTCGTGCTCGGCATCGCCGGCGCCTTCGAAAGCCCGACCACCGCGGCGCTGCTGCCGCTGATCGCGCCGCAGGGCTCGCTCCAGCGGGCAACGGCAGTCGCGAGCGGCGCGGGGCAGGTCGCGACCATCACGGGTCCCGCGCTCGGCGGTTTTGCCTACGCAGTCGCGCCGCATCTTGCCTATGCCGTGATGCTGCTGTTCTGGGTTCTCGGGATGATCTTGACCGGTTTCATCCAGCCGCGCCCGCAGGCGGTGGCCAAGGAGGGGACGGGTTCGGACAATATCTTTGCCGGGGTCCGCTTCATCCGGCGCAATCCGGCGATCCTCGGCACCATCTCGCTCGACCTGTTCGCAGTGCTGTTCGGCGGCGTTACCGCGCTGTTGCCGATCTATGCCCGCGACATCCTCCAGACCGGTCCGGTCGGCCTCGGCGTGTTGCGCGCCGCGCCCGCGGTCGGCGCGCTGCTGATGACCATGGTGCTGGCACGCCACGCCATCTCGCGGCATGTGGGCCTGCGCATGTTCCAGGCCGTGATCGTGTTCGGCATCGCGACCATCGTGTTCGCGCTGTCGTCATGGATGTGGTTGTCGGTGCTGTCGCTCGCGATCCTCGGCGCCGCCGACACGATCAGCGTCGTGATCCGCTTCTCGCTGGTGCAGCTGTCCACGCCCGATGAGATGCGCGGCCGGGTCGGCGCGGTGAATTTCCTCTTCATCAACGCCTCCAACCAGCTCGGCCAGTTCGAGAGCGGCGTGGCAGCCGCGCTGCTCGGTGCGATGCCGGCGGCAGTGTTCGGCGGCGTCTGCACGGTCGCGGTCGCGCTGCTCTGGATGAAGCTGTTTCCGAGCCTGCGAAAGGTGGAGAGCCTGGAGTAGGCTTCCGCTCTCTCCACTCGTCATTGCGAGGGCTCTTGCGACGAAGCAATCCAGAATCTTGCCGCAGCGACAGTCTGGATTGCTTCGCTTCCGCCGTCGCTCTTCGAGCTATGGCGGACAAGACGCTCGCAATGACGATTGTGGAGATGGCGCAGGGGGTTACGTTGTCTCACCCCCCTTGCCGAAGGCAGGCCACAACCCCACGCCGCCTACTGTGCATGGGGTTGTTTTCGCGCTTTTATGGTTCAGCCCCGTCCGACGAACGGCATCTTGGTCGCCATCACCGTCATGGTCAGCACGTTGGCATCCAGCGGCAGGCCGGCCATGTAGGCGACGGCATCGCCGACCGCCTTGGCGTCCATGCGCGGCTCGTGCTTGGTGGTGCCGTCGGGCTGGAGCACGCCGGGGCCGTTGACCATGCGATCGGTCATGGGGGTTGCCGCATTGCCGATGTCGACCTGGCCGACCGCGATGTCGTACATGCGGCCGTCGAGATTGCTCGCCTTGGTGAGGCCGGTGATGGCGTGCTTGGTCGAGGTGTAGGCCGCCGAGAACGGCCGCGGCGCGTGCGCCGAGATCGAGCCGTTGTTGATGATGCGGCCGCCGCGCGGGGTCTGGTCCTTCATGATGCGGAAGGCGTGCTGGGTGCACAGGAACGGGCCGGTGAGGTTGGTGTTCACCACCGCCTGCCACTGCTCGAGGCTGAGATCCTCGAAGTTCACGGCCGGTGCGCCCATGCCGGCATTGTTGAAGAGCACGTCGAGGCGGCCATAGGTCGCCTTCACCTTGTCAAACAGCGCGGCGATCGAGTCCGGCTTGGTCATGTCGGCGGTGACGCACAGGCTCTTGCCGGCGGGGCCGAGCTTCGCCGTCTCCTCGAGCATGTCGAGCCGGCGCCCGACCAGCACCACGGTGAAGCCGGTGTTCATCAGCGCCAGCGAGGCCGCGCGTCCGACTCCGGTGCCGGCGCCCGTCACCACTGCGATCTTTTTCGCTTCACTCATCGTTTCCTGCCTTTTCTCTCAAGTTGTCAGGTTTTGGGTTCTTTTTCGTTCTTGTAGGGCGGGCGCGGAATGTTCTGATGCGCGGCGCGCAAGGCTGCCGACCAGCGCGAGCGCAGATCGTGGAAATAGGGCTCGCCCGCCTCGATGCGGTGGTTGAGATCGGCATCGCAGGCGTCGGCGCGCACCACCAGCACGTCGATCGGCAGGCCGACGCCGAGGTTGGAGCGCATGGTCGAGTCCATCGAGATCAGGCCGGTCTTCAGCGCCTCGTAGAGCTCGACGTCGTAATGCATGGCGCGGTCGAGCACCGGCTTGCCGTATTTGTGCTCGCCGATCTGCAAGTAGGGCGTGTCGGTGGTGCACTCGATGAAATTGCCGGCGGTGTAGACCATGAACAGGCGCATGCGCGCGCCCTTGATCTGGCCGCCGAACAGGAAGGAGACGTCGAACGAGACGTCCTCGGACTTCAGCGCCGGGCCTTCGGTCGCATGCACCGCCCGGATCGCCCGGCCGATGCGCTGGGCGGCCTGGAACATGGTCGGCGCGTTCATCAGCGTCTCGATCTCGCCCGTGTTGGGATCCTCGAGGCCTTCGGTCAGTGTGGACAGCACCGACTGGCTGATGGCGAGGTTGCCGGCGCTGGCGATCGCCATGATGCGGTCGCCGGGCTTGGAGAAGATATGCAGCTTGCGGAAGGTCGAGACGTTGTCGAGGCCGGCATTGGTGCGGGTATCGGCGATCATCACCAGACCGTCCCGAACCAGGATTCCGCAACAATAGGTCATTTCCAGTCCCCGAACGCGTTTGCGCGGAATTACTAGCCAATTTCGGGGAGGCATGAAACCCCCGATTCCCGCGGGGAGACTGTCATTCCGGGGCGCGACGAAGTCGCGAACCCGGAATCCATTCATCGCCGGACGCTGCGGCCCGATGGATTCCGGGCTCGCGCTGGCGCGCGCCCCGGAATGACGGGCAGGTGCAGCTGTCCACCTCAGTCAGCGGCATCGACGAGAAACGCCTCGTCCACGGGAACGCCGAGAGCCGTGACCAGCCGGTTCGTCTCCGCGGCCATGCCGACGATGGCGAGCAGCTCGCCATATTCGGCCTCGGTCATGCCCTTGGCCCGTGCGCCGGCAGTGTGCGAATGGATGCAGCAGCTGCAGCCATGCGCCACCGAAACCGCGACATAGAGCATTTCCTTGACCTTGGGATCGAGCGCCCCCGGCGCCATCACCTCCTTGATGCTCTCCCAGGTCCGCCGCAGCGTCTTCGGATCATGCGCCAGCGCGCGCCAGAAATTGTTGACGAAATCCGACTGCCGAACCTTGCGGATGTCGTCGAAAACGGCCCGCGCTTCGCTGGAGAGCTCATCGTCCGAAAGCAGCTTTACGGTCGCCATGGGTACCTCGCGGGTCGGGTGTGACCTTGCGATTGTAGCACGGCTCATGCGGTCGGCCGGCAGCACGTCGTGGCGAGATGCGGCTACCTAGCTCTGCCGCTGTGACTGCGACTGTGATTGCCCGCCGCGGCCGGCCTGCTCGACCTTGACGGTCACAGACAGCGTTTCCGTGCCGCCGCCATAGCGGGTGCCGCGCACGGGGGCTGCGCCGAGATAGTCGAGCCCGATCGCGACGCGGACATGGGCGTCGGTGGCGCAGATGCTGTTGGCGGGATCGAAGCCGACCCAGCCGAGATCGGGAACATAGGCCTCCGCCCAGGCATGGCCGGCATCCTGGTGCAACGTGCCGTCCGAGCGCAGGAAATGGCCGGAGACGAAGCGGGCCGGCACGCCGCCGGTGCGGGCGCAGGCGATGAAGATATGCGCGTAGTCCTGGCAGACGCCGCGCTTGAGCGTGAAGGCTTCCGCCGCCGACGTGCCGCTGTTGGTCGGATCCTCGTCGAACGTCATGTGGTCGCTGATCTCACTCATCAGCGCATGCAGGAAGCCGAGCGTGTCGCTCTCGGCCTCGCTGCGCAGCTGGCGTGCCACCGCCGCCATCGCCGGATTGACTTCGGTCAGTTCCGTCGTGCGCAGGAACATGCCGGCCGGAAAGCGCTCGTCGGCGCCGCGCAGCACGCCGCCGGTGTCGTGGGTTTCGATCAGTCCCTCGGCCGTGATCTTGATGTCGCCGACAGGGCCGCAGGACAGCACGTGGGTGACGTTGCCGAAGGCGTCCTCGTGGGTGTCGAGCTTGGTGTCGGTCGAGACGTCGATCTGCCATTCCGCCACATACTGCCCGTCATGGCTGCACGGCGTCATGCGCAGGATCTGGATCACGCTGGTGGCCGGCGGCTCGTAGCGATAGGTGGTGGTGTGCTGGATTCGCAGGCGCATGATGGACCGTTGTTCTGGCGTCGTCATTCCGGGGCGGTGCGCAGCACCGAACCCGGAATCTCGAGATTCCGGGTCTGGTCCTTCGGACCATCCCGGAATGACGGCGTGTATCAGATCAAATACTGCTTCGTGATGATTTCGCCCAGCCTGGAATTGTCCGCGATGAATTCCTGAATGAATTCATGCACCCCGTGCTGGAAGATGTCGTTCATATTGCTGTGTTCGAGCCGGTTGCGGATGCCGCGGGCGTGGCGCTGGGCGGGACCCTGGCGGCCGTAGGCGACGCCGATCTGGTCGAGATTGCGCACGAGGTTGCCGTAGCAGCTGGCCAGCGAGCGGGGCAGCGTGTCGTTGAGGATCAAGAGATCCGCGATCAGCCAGGGCTTCAGCGTCTCGCGATAGACCCAGTGATAGGCGGTCAGCGCCGACACCGAGCGCAGGATCGAAGTCCACTGGTAGAAGTCGAGCGGGCCGCCGACATGCTCTTCCTCGGGCAACAGCACGTGGTACTTCACGTCGAGAATGCGCGCGGTGTTATCGGCACGTTCCAGATGCACGCCCATCCGCGAGAACCAGTAGGCGTCGTTGCGCAGCATGGTCCGGTAGGCCGAGCCGTCGAAGCGCAGCGAGGTCTCCTGCACGAAGCGCAGGAACTTGGCGAGATCCTCGCGCGTCGAGGTGCCCTTGTTCCAGACCTCCTGCAATTCGATCCAGGCCGAGTTGATGGTGTCCCACATCTCGCTGGTGAGCGCGGTGCGCACCGAGCGCGAGTTCAGCCGCGCCGCCTCGATGCAGTTCCTGATCGAGGACGGGTTGTTCGGCGAGAACGAGAGGTATTCGACGACGTTGTGCTCGTTGGCTTCCTCGTAGGTCTGATAGAAGCTTGCGGCGACGCCGGCGGTCAGCAGCGCCGAGTCCCATTCGTTGGTCTTGCCGATATAGGCGGCGGGAAGCGCGGTGACGCGCAGCGTCGCATCGATGGTGCGCGCGAGATATTCGGCCCGTTCGACGTAGCGGGCGAGCCAGTAGAGGTTTTCGGCGGTACGCGACAGCATCTGACTACTCGTCCAAAATCCAGGTGTCTTTGGTGCCGCCGCCCTGGCTCGAATTCACCACCAGGGAGCCTTCCTTGAGCGCGACGCGCGTGAGCCCGCCCGGCACGATCGTGGTGCTCTTGCTGCCGGTCAGCACGAACGGCCGCAAGTCGACATGGCGCGGAGCAAGGCCGGTGGCCGTGCAAGTCGGGCAGGTCGAGAGCGCCAGCGTCGGCTGCGCGATAAAGCCTTCCGGCTCGCGCTTGAGCTTCTCGCGGAAGGCTTCGATGGTCGCCTTCGTCGCGGCGGGCCCGATCAGCATGCCGTAGCCGCCGGATCCGTGCACTTCCTTGACGACGAGCTCGCCGAGATTGTCCAGCACATAGGCGAGGTCCTTCGGCTCGCGGCAGCGCCAGGTCGGTACGTTCTTCAGGATCGGCTCCTCGCCGAGATAGAACTTCACGATGTCAGGCATGTAGGAGTAGATCGCCTTGTCGTCGGCGATGCCAGTGCCGACCGCGTTGGCGAGCGTGATGTTGCCGGCCGCATAGGCCGACATCAGCCCGGGCACGCCAAGCACGGAGTCAGGGCGGAAGGTGAGGGGATCGAGGAAATCGTCGTCGACGCGGCGATAGATCACGTCGACGCGTTTCACACCCTCGGTCGTCCGCATGAACACTTCGTTGTTCTTGACGATGAGGTCGCGGCCCTCGACCAGCTCGATGCCGAGCTTGTCGGCGAGGAAGGAGTGCTCGTAGTAAGCGGAGTTGTAGACGCCCGGCGTGAGCAGGGCGACCGTCGGCTCGCCCGAGGCGCTTTGCGGCGCCACGGAGCGCAGGGCCGCTAGCAGCTCGTCCGGATAGCGCTCGACCGGCGCCACGCGGTGGCGGGCGAACAGATCCGGAAACAGCCGCATCATGATCTCGCGGTTTTCCAGCATGTAGGACACGCCCGAGGGCGTCCGCGCATTGTCCTCCAGCACGATGAAGTCCTCGGCGTCGACCCGGACGATGTCGATGCCGGCGATGTGCACGTAGACGTCGTGCGGCACCTGCTGGCCGTTCATCTCGGGCCGGAACACCGGGTTCTGGAAGATCAGATCGTCGGGCACGACCTCGGCGCGGAGGATATCGCGGCCGTGATAAATGTCGCGCAGGAACATGTTGAGCGCGCGCACGCGCTGCTTCAGGCCCTTCTCCAGCAGCGCCCATTCCTTGCCCGACATGATCCTGGGGATCACGTCGAAGGGGATCAGGCGTTCGGTCGATTCCGAATCGCCGTAGACGGCGAAGGTGATGCCGATCCGGCGGAACAGGAGCTCGGCTTCCTGGCGGCGATATTCGAGCGCCTCGGGAGGCGTCTCCTTGAGCCAGCGCGCCAGCTCCTGATAGGCGGGGCGAAGGTCCCCGCCGGGAATATTCATTTCATCAAACGCGACTGCCATAGATCCCGACTTGTCTCCGCAAGGCGTTGCGCCATTTCACAGGTCGTCAGGCCTTGGTGAAGACCGCAACGTCCTGGCCATGCGGCAAGAGTGCATGACTTTCAGGTGGTAGCAAGGGCCGGGCCAGCGCGATAAGCATGGACTGGCAGCATTTACCGGGGATAGCAGGCAGCTTGCCTGAAAAAATGGCTGAGGACTGCTTATTTCGGCAGCAAAACCGCGTGACTTCAACGCGTTACCTCGGCAAAGTCGGCGCTACAGGTGAGGGACTTAAGGCATGAGCGAGATCGTCACGGCGGGCATTCTGGTCATTGGGGACGAAATCCTGTCCGGCCGGACCAAGGACAAGAACATCGGCTTCATCGCCGAATACCTGACCAATATCGGCATCGACCTGAAGGAAGTTCGGGTCGTCTCCGACGACGAGGACGACATCATCGCCGCATTGGATGCACTGCGGCATCGCTACAATTACGTCTTCACCACCGGCGGCATCGGGCCGACCCATGACGACATCACCGCCGACAGCGTCGCCAAGGCGTTCGGCGTCGGCATCGACCACCACCCCGAGGTGGTTGCCCGTTTCCGCGAACGCTGGAGCGAGCAGGACCTCAACGAGGCCCGCCTGCGCATGGCCCGCATCCCCGACGGCGCCGAGCTGATCCAGAGCGCGACCATCCTCGCGCCCGGCTTCAAGATCGGCAATGTCATCGTCATGGCGGGCGTGCCGTCGATCATGCAGGCGATGATGGACATCGTCTCGCCCAAGCTGAAATCGGGCGTGCGCATGCTCTCCGAATCGGTCCGCGCCAATGCGCGGGAAGGCGACATCGGCAGCCCCTTGCGGGCGATCGCCGCCGCCCATCCCGACACCATCATCGGCAGCTATCCCTTCATGGACGAAGACTCGAAGCCGAACACCAATCTGGTGGTGCGCTCGCGGGATGCGGACAAGCTCGCAGCAGCCATGGCTGCGGTGAAGGAAATGCTGGCAGGATTGAACATCACCCGGTAGCAGAAAGGCTGCCGGACGACGATTGGCAGGAGAAGACGATGGGCGGTGAAGCACCGGAACTGAGCGAGCAGGAGCGGGCAGGCAAGGCCTTTCCGGTCTCGTGGGACCAGTTCCACCGGGATTGCCGGGCGCTGACCTGGCGGCTCAACGAGGTCGGTCCGTTCCACGCGGTGATCGCGATCACCCGCGGCGGCCTGGTGCCGGCCGCGATCGTCGCGCGCGAACTCGGCGTGCGCGTGATCGATACGGTCTGCATCGCCAGCTACGACCACACCAAGCAGGGCGACCTCCAGGTCCTCAAGGGCATTTCAGAAGCTGCCATGAAGCTCGGCGGCGGTACCGGTAAGGGGCTGTTGATCGTCGACGACCTCGTCGACACCGGCAAGACCGGCAAGCTGGTGCGCGAGATGCTGCCCGACGCGCATTTCGCCACCGTCTACGCCAAGCCGAAGGGGCGTCCGCTGGTGGACACCTTCATCACGGAGGTGTCGCAGGACACCTGGATCTTCTTCCCGTGGGACACCGCGCTGTCCTACCACCCGCCGCTCCGCGACGGGGCGGCGTGATCTTTTCTTCACCTCGCCCCGCTTGCGGGGAGAGGTCGGATTGCATCGAAGATGCAATCCGGGTGAGGGGGAGCTTCCGCGAGTCCAACTCTCAGCCTATTTGTGGAGGCAGCCCCTCACCCCAACCCTCTCCCAGTAAGAACGGGGAGAGGGAGTGAACTCGCACCACCCATGCCCCTGCAAAACCGCGTCACGCCCGCCGGCGAGATCATCGCCACCCCGCACCGCGGCATGTTCACCGGCAATCGCGGCATCATCCATGATCCCGCGACGAAGACGCTTCTGAAGAAGCGCTGGTCGTCGCCGGCCTGGATCACGTGCCTCTGCGAATTCCGCGGCTGGCGGCGGCCGGTGATGGCGCGCCGGAGCTGGACCGAGCTGTTCTTCCTCGACGAAGCCACCGCGTTTGCCGCGGGCCATCGGCCGTGTTTCTTTTGTCGCCGCGACGATGCCAGACGCTTTCGCAGTGCCTGGGAAGCGGGGAATGCTGCAAGCGACGTCAGCGCGAAGGCGATCGACGCCGTGCTGCATCGCGAGCGCCTCAATCGCGGCAAGAAGCAGCTGCATGCGCTGCCGATGCCGCTCGCTGAATTGCCCGACGGCGCGATGGTGCAGCAGGGTGGGGAGAGTTTTCTGGTGGCGCAGGGCAGGGCGCTGTTGTGGTCGCCGGCAGGCTATGCGCCAGTTAACCGCGAACTCGCCGATGCAAAACTGCTGACGCCGCCGTCGTCTCTGCGCGCGATCGTCGCCGGCTATCGGCCTGTGCTGCATCCGACAGCGCGCAGCTAGCGCAGCGGCTTACCCTCTTCGTCGACCGTCGTCCGCGCATCGCGCAGCGCCCATTCGCGGATCACCTGGCGGCAGCGGGTCAGCTCGGCTTCGCTGGCGGTGTTCGCATCCTTCGACGCCCGCTCGACCATGGCCTTGCAGCTGACGAGCACGGAGCGGTCCTCCGCGCATGCCAATGCCGTGGTCGCCACGAGTGCCGCGATGATGAGCGCTGAACGGCTCACCGCAACTACCCCAGCTTCTCGCGCGCCAGCGCGGCACCGGCACCGAGCGCCATCAGCTTGGCTTCGGCGATCTCGCGCCGCATCGGCGCCATGCCGCAATTGGTGGTGGCGATGATGTTGCTCTTGGGAACGAACTTCGACACCGCGTCGATCACCTGCACGACGTCCTCGGCCGTCTCCACCGTGTCGCTGGCGACGTCGATCACGCCAGCCTGCACGATCTTGTTCTTGAGCAGCGCGAGCAGGTCGAGCGGCACCTTGGAATTGCGGCACTCGATCGCGACCTGCTGGATCGGGCTGGCGTCGATCGCGGGGAAGATCTGCTCGTATTGCCGCCACTGTGCGCCGAGCGTCTCCTTCCAGTCGGTATTGGCCTTGATGCCGTAGCCGTAACAGATGTGCACGGCGGTGGCGCAGGTCAGGCCTTGCGCGGCGCGCTCCAGCGCCTTGATGCCCCAGTCGTTGACCTCGTCCATGTAGACATTGAAGGCAGGCTCGTCGAACTGCACGAGATCGACGCCGTCGGCCTGGAGCGCCTTGGCTTCCTCGTTGAGCAGTTCGGCGAACGCAAAGGCCATCTTGACGCGGTCGCCATAGTAGCGATCGGCAATCGTGTCGATGATGGTCATCGGGCCTGGCAGTGTGAATTTCAGCTTCTTCTTGGTGTGCGTACGCGCGACGGACGCCTCAAAAGCATGGACGCGGCCCTTGAGCCGGAGCGGCGCGACCACCTGCGGCACCATCGCCTTGTAGCGGTCCTTGCGGATGCCCATCTCGACCTTGTGGGCGAAATCGATGCCGTCGAGCTTCTCCAGGAAGCCGTGCACGAAATGCTGGCGGGCCTGCTCGCCCTCGGTGACGATGTCGATGCCGGCGTCCTCCTGGACCTTCAGCCAGATCAGCGTCGCGTCGCGCTTGGCGTGGAGCAGCTCATCGCCTTGCGACTTCCAGGGCGCCCAGAGCATGTTGGGCTCGGCGAGCCATTCGGGCTTCGGCAAGGAGCCGGCGATTGTGGTTGGAAACAGCATGGCGGCCCTCCCGGCAGGTTATGTTGCGCCTCTTCCTGCCATGTCCTAACGTCAAGGTACAGAACAACAAAAGTCGCTTTCTATTCCAGCGGCGACGACGGGGAAGGCCCAAAGGAAAGGCCAACGGAAAGGTCATGATCGATCTCTATTATGCGCCGACGCCGAACGGCTGGAAAATCTCGATCATGCTGGAGGAACTCGGGCTCCCCTTTCGCGTGAAGCCCGTCAACATCCGCGCCGGCGAACAGTTCAACCCCGAGTTTCTCGCGATCTCGCCCAACAACCGCATTCCCGCCATCGTCGATCACGAACCCGCTGATGGCGGCGCACCTTTCTCGGCCTTCGAGACCGGCGCGATCCTGATCTATCTGGCGGAGAAGACCGGCCGCTTCCTGGCCGGAGACTTGCGCGGCCGCTCCACAACGATCCAGTGGGTGATGTGGCAGATGGCGGGGCTCGGGCCCATGCTCGGCCAGCACGGTCATTTCGCGCTCTATGCGGCCGAGAAGATCCCTTACGCGATCGAGCGATACCGCGACGAGGCGGCGCGACTCTATGGCGTGCTCGACCGGCAGCTCGGCAAGACCGGCGCCTATGTCGCCGGCGACTATTCCATCGCCGACATCGCCTGCTTCCCCTGGACCATGACCCACAAGGCGCAGGGCTTTACGTTAGAGGACTATCCGAACGTGAAGCGCTGGTACGCCGAGGTCCGCGCCAGGCCGCAGGTGCAGGCGGGGCTTGCGATCGGCAAGTTCGTCAAGGAGCCGTTCGACGAGGAATCACGCAAGATCATGTTCGGCCAGCGTGCGAAGGAGTTGCTGGGAAGGAAGTGACGGCAGCTCCTCATGGTGAGGAGCGCCGCAGGCGCGTCTCGAACCATGAAGGCCCGACTTTCACCCGCGGCCATCCTTCGAGACGGCCGCTACGCGGCCTCCTCAGGATGAGGTCCGTCAGAAAAGGAAACGCCATGATCGAATTCTTCTTCGACTGTTCCAGCCCCTGGACCTATCTCGCCTTCCACAACATCCAGCCGTTGGCCAGGGAGCTCGGCGCGGAGATCGTCTGGCGGCCGATCCTGGTCGGCGGCATCTTCAACACGGTCAACCCCAGCGTCTATGCGCAGCGCGAGATGCCGGTGCCGCTGAAGGCGCGCTACATGAAGAAGGACCTCCAGGACTGGGCGCGCTCGGCCGGACTCGCGATCAAGATGCTGCCGACGGTGTTCCCGGTGAACAGCGTCAAGGCGATGCGCGGCTGCATCTGGTTGGGCCAGGACGTGGTGCCGTTCGCGACCGCCGTGTTCGAGACCTATTGGGGCAGCGACAAGGACATCTCGCAGGACGCGGTGCTCGCCGGGATCTGCAAGACGGTTGGCATCGACGAGCAGAAGTTCTTTGCCGGAATCGCGGAGCAGGGGATCAAGGACCAGCTCAAGGCCAATACCGAGGAGGTCGTCGTGCGCGGCGGCTTCGGCTCGCCGACGATCTTCGTCGACAAGACCGACATGTATTTCGGCAATGACCGCCTGCCACTGATCCGCGAAGCGCTGCTGCGCCGCAAGGCGAGCGCGGCCTGATGGTGCGCGCTGTCGTCTGCCGCCAACTCGGCGCGCCCGAGACGCTGCGGCTGGAGGAGTTTCCCTCACGTGCCCTGAAGCCGGGCGAGGTGCGCGTCGCGATCCGCGCCGCCGGGCTGAATTTTCCCGACGTGCTGATGGCGGCCGGGGAATATCAGCTCAAGCCGGAGCTGCCGTTCACGCCCGGCATGGAGGCCGCCGGCGACGTGACCGAATTGGGCGCAGAGGCAAGCGGCGTTGCCGTCGGCGACAAGGTGATCGTGAAGATGCGCCACGGCGCTTTCACCGATGAAGCGGTCGTGACGCCTGCGCAGCTCACGCCAATGCCGTCGACGTTCGACTATGTTGAGGCTGCGACCTATCTCGCCGGCCACGGCACCGCCTATCACGCGCTGATCGATCGCGGCAAGGTCGAGCCGGGCGAAGTTCTGCTCGTGCATGGCGCTGGCGGCGGCGTCGGCCTCGCCGCCGTCGAGATAGGCAAGATGCTGGGTGCGACCGTGATCGCGACCGCTTCCAGCGACGAGAAGCTCGCCATTGCCAAGGCGCGCGGCGCCGATCATCTCGTGCGTTACGACCGCGAGCCGTTTCGCGACGCCGTCAAGCGCATCACCGACGGCCGCGGCGCCGACGTGGTGTTCGATCCGGTTGGCGGCGAGGTGTTCGAGAATTCGATGCGCTGCATCGCGTGGGGCGCGCGGCTGCTGGTGATCGGTTTTACGGGCGGCATCGGCTCGGCGAAGACCAATCTCTTGCTGATCAAGGGCGCGAGCGTGCTCGGCGTGCGCGCCGGAGAGGCCGTGCGCAAGAATCCTGCGCTCGGCGAGGTGCGCCTGAAGGCGCTGCTGAGATGGGCGGAGGAGGGCAAGCTGCGCCCCAACGTCTCGCATCGCCTGCCGCTTGGGGATTATGCCAAGGCGATGCGCTTGCTGATCGACCGCAAGGCGATCGGACGTGTGGCGCTGGTGATGGAGTGACCTTCATCACCGTCATTCCGGGGCGCCCGAAGGGCGAACCCGGAATCTCGAGATCCCCAGGTGCGCAATTGCGCACCATAGTTCGATGCTTCGCATCGCCCCGGGATGACGCTTCGCGTCACTTGTACTCCCGCTCCGTCCACCACGGAAAGTAGTCCGGCATGTCGCTGGACACCTTGTTCTTGAATTGCGCCGGGCGCTTCTCCAGGAACGACACCACGCCTTCCCTAACGTCATCCGAGCGGCCGCGGGTGTAGATGCCGCGGCTGTCGACCTTGTGGGCTTCCATCGGGTCGTCCGCGCCCATCATGCGCCACATCATCTGGCGGATCAGGGCGACCGACACCGGCGCGGTCTTCGCCGCGAATTCCTTGGCGAGCGCGCGGGCGGTCGGCAGCAGATCATCCGGCGGCACCACCTTGCTGACCAGACGCCCCGCAAGCGCTTCCTGCGCCGGGAAGACGCGCCCGGAATAGCACCACTCCAGCGCCTGCGAGATGCCGACGATGCGCGGGAGGAACCAGCTCGAGGCGGCCTCCGGCACGATGCCACGCTGTGAGAACACGAAGCCGAAACGCGCAGCGTCGGACGCAATGCGGATATCCATCGCGAGCTGCATGGTGACACCGATGCCGACGGCAGGGCCGTTCACCGCGGCGATCACGGGCTTGAGGCATTTGAAAATACGCAGCGTCACCTGGCCGCCGCCGTCGCGCACCTGCGGATCGCTGTAATCGACCTTGCCGTCGGCGAGGCGCTTCACGGGCCCGCGCCGCGCGTCGCGATCAAACGTATCGGCGCCGGAAGAGAGGTCGGCGCCGGCGCAAAAGCCGCGGCCCGCGCCGGTGACGATGATGGCGCGGACGTTGTCGTCCTTGTCGGCGGCGTCGAAGGCGTCGATCAGCTCTGCCTGCATCTGCGCGTTGAAGGCGTTGAGCTTGTCGGGCCGGTTCAGCGTGATGGTGAGGATCTGCTCGGCGACCTCGTATTTGATGGTCTCATACGCCATTGGTGGTTTCCTTCCTTTTCTTTGTTCTTGGTGTTGCTACGCAGCCTGTCGTCATGCCCGGGCTTGTCCCGGGCATCCACGTACTTGCTTCAGCGCAAGCGTATAGACGTGGATGGGNGG
>NZ_AXAB01000044.1:20466-83121 GCF_000472645.1 Bradyrhizobium sp. WSM2254
GNNCGGNCNTGACGGAGTGTGTAGACTATTTCGCCGGCGGCTTGGGCCAGGGCCGCTGCGGGCCGCGCAAGCTCTCGAAGGCCTTGGCCATGCCGAGCACGCCGATGTCGTCGAAGCGGCGGCCGACGATCTGTACGCCGATGGGAAAGCCCTTGGCGTCGAAGCCGCCATTGATGGAGATGGCAGGGTTCTCCGACATATTCCACGGCACGGTATAGGCGATGTGCTCGAACGGCTTCATCGGATCGTTGGTGGGCGAGGCCCATTCCGCCGGATAGTTCACGTTCGGCGCGGTCGGCGAGATCACATAGTCGAGCTCGCAGAACAGTTTTGAGGCCGCGGCGCGGATCGCCATGGTCTGGTTGAAACCACGGATCACGTCGACGCCCGACAGTTTTGCGCCGGACTCGCCCCATTTGAAGATGTAGGGCAGCACCTTTGCCTGCTCGGTCGGCGTCAGCCTGGACAGATCGTCCCACATTCGTGCGCGCCAGAAATTGTCGAGACCGTCGAGCATCTCGCGCGTGAGGATGCCATCGACCTCGGTGACAACAGCGCCGGCGGATTCAAATGCCTTTGCCGCCTTCACCGCGACCTCGCGCACCGGTTTTTCCAGCGGCAGGCCGACGCCGGGATCGAGCATCAATCCGATCCGCAATTTGCGCGGTGACTTCTCCGGCCCCTTCCAGTTGAGCGGTTCGGCAGGCAGGCTCATGCCGTCGCGCCGGTCGGGCTTTGCGATCGCGCTCATCATCAGCGCGCAATCGTCCACCGTGCGGGTCATGGGGCCGGCGACGCGGCCGACATAGGTGGGGTCGATCGGCACGCGGCCGAAGCTCGGCTTCAATCCGACGAGGCCGCACCAGCCCGCGGGAAGGCGCACCGAGCCACCGATGTCGGTGCCGAGATGCAGGGGACCGTAGCCGGCCGCGGCGGCCGCGCCCGCACCGGCGCTGGAGCCGCCGGGATTCTTGGAGAGGTCCCAGGGGTTGCGCGCGAGCGCGTGGAAACTGGAGAGCCCCGAGGACAGCATGCCGTAATCGGGCATGGTGGTCTTGGCGAAGATGATCGCGCCGGCCTCGCGCAGCCGCGCGGCGGGCGGGGCGTCCTTCTCGGCCGGCACGAGCTTGACGCTGGCAGCACCCAGCGGCACGGGCACGCCCTTGGTCGCGATGTTGTCTTTCACCGTCACCGGAACGCCGTCGAGCGGGCCGGACGGCTCGCCGCCGGTCCAGCGCGCGGTCGAGGCCTTTGCGGCCTCCCGCGCGCCGTCGGGATCGAACGCATAGAGCGCCTTGAGGTGCGGCTCCCACGCAGCGACGTGCGTGAGCACGTCCTCCAGCACCTCGCTCGGCGAGAACTGCTTGGCGCGATAGCCTGCGATCAGATCGACCGCGGACAGATCGTGCAGCGAGGTGACCGCCTCCTCGACGCTCTTCTTGTGCATTGCTAACCCACCGGCATGCGCGTTTCGATGATGCGGGCGAACATGCTGGCGCCGATCGGCAGGATCTTGTCGTCGAGCACGAAGCCAGGATTGTGCACGGGCACCGAGCCGTCGTGGCCGACCCAGAAATAGGCGCCGGGAATGGTCTCCAACATGTCGGCAAAATCCTCGCTGCCCATCTTCGGCTGGGTGCGGGTGATCACCTTGGCGGGGTCGACGACGGTGCGCGCCACCTCCTCGACCACCTTGGACTGCTCGACCTGGTTGACCAGCACATTGAAGGTGTCGCGGATGTCGACGTCGATCGCGCACTGATAGGCGCTCGCGATGCCGGCGCAGATGGTGCGGATGCGTTCGCTGACCAGGGTGCGGACTTCCTTCGAGAAGGTGCGGATGGTGCCGCAAAGATGCGCGTCGCCGGGAATGACGTTGTAGGCGGAGCCCGCATGGATCTGGGTGATCGACACTACCGCAGCCTGCAGCGGCTCGACGTTGCGGCTGACGATGGTCTGGATCGCCTGCGCCAGCGTGGTCGCGATGATCACCGCGTCCTTGGAGCGCTCGGGCATCGCGCCATGCGCGCCATAGCCGGTGATGCGGAGGTCGAAGAAGTCGGCGCTGGCCATCGCCGGGCCGGGCAGGATCGCGATCTCGCCGTGGTTGAGGTCGGGCGCGTTGTGCAGGCCGTAGAGCTCGTCGCAGGGAAACTTCTCGAACAGGCCGTCCTTGATCATCGCGCGGGCGCCGCCGAGGCCTTCCTCGGCCGGCTGGAAGATCAGGTGCACGGTGCCGTCGAAGTTCCTGGTCTCGGCGAGGTAGCGCGCGGTGCCGAGCAGCATGGTGGTGTGGCCGTCATGGCCGCAGCCGTGGAAGCGGCCGGGGATTTTCGAGCTCCATTTCAGATTGGTGTTCTCTTCCATCGGCAGCGCGTCCATGTCGGCGCGCAGGCCGATGCGCTTGCCGCCCGACCCCTTGCCCTTGATGACGCCGATCACGCCGGTGCCGCCGAGACCGCGATGCACCTCGATGCCCCAGCCCTTCAGCTTGTCGGCGACGATGCCGGAGGTGCGCACTTCCTCGAAGCCGATCTCGGGATGGGCGTGGAGGTCGCGCCTGATAGCGGTGAGTTCGTCGGCATAGCCGTCGATGCGATCGATCGTGGGCATGTGTTCTGTCCAGTTAGCGTGAAGGAGGATTGAAAACGGGGCCGTTCGGCTTGATGCGAATGCCCGGGCGCAGCTTCGTCCAGGGCAGGGAGGCGGTGTCGGCCGGCATTGCGCCCGGGGCGGCGCAGATCATCAGCTGTTCCGCGATCGGCTCGAAATCGGCGCGGAAATGTACCGAGCTCTTGTTGACCAGGATCTTCTGTTCGGTCGGCTCGATGCCGACATAGCGGTACATCGCCTGATCGGCGAGCTGCGCCTTGTGCGAGGAGACGACGACACGAACATCGCCGATGCGCAGCGCCGCGGAAGGACCCATCTCCATCTCGCGGCCGCCGTAATAGGGGCCGGGTGCGATGAAGCGGCCGTCGGACAGTTTTTCGACGACGAAGGTCTCGCGATAAGGCTCGTCGCCGGGAATGCCGGACTTGCCGCCGAGCGACAGCGTCACCGTGGCGCCGACGCCGGCCGCATGCGCGGCCTTCGCCGATTCCGGATCGTAGATCGCGCCGGTCGCAGCGCTCGCCTTGTTGCGCACCAGCGCGCGCAGCATGCCGGTGGTATCGGAATCGCCGCCCGCGCCGGGATTGTCCTGGGTGTCGGCGATGATGATCGGCTTGCTGGCGCCCTTCGCCAGTTCCATCGCATGGCGCACGCCGTCGTCGGGAGACCAGATCTTGCCGTCGAAATCGTCCTCGTGGCTTTCGATCAGCTTGACGATCGCATCCGCAGCGCGATCGGCGTCGGCTTGCGTCTTGCCATAGGCGAACACGCTCGGCCCGCAATCGCGGAAGTCGGCGGCAGGGAAGCCGGGCGCGAAGGACAGCGTCGGGACCGCGTCGCTCTCGAGCGCTGCGAGCTTCTCGTAGATGCCCTTGGTCGGCTGGTCGTTGGTGCACTGCCAGCTGATCGGGATCAGGAACGGCAGTTGCCGGAACGCCTTGGCGAAGCGCTGCTTGCTCTTCAGCAGCAGCGCGAGATGTCGCGCCGAGGCGCGGCCCGTCTCGGCCATGTCGACATGCGGATAGGTGCGGTAGGCGATCAGCGCGTCGGCATGTCCCATCATGTCCGGCGTGACGTTGGCATGCAGGTCGAGGCTGGCGACCAGCGGAACATCCTCGCCGATGACGCGGCGTACCCGCGCCAGGATTTCGCCTTCACCGTCGTCGAGATGCTCCGTCACCATCGCGCCGTGCAGGTCGAGATAGACCGCATCGACGGGACCCGCCGCCGCAATGCCGTCGACCATCACGTTCACGATGCGCTCGAAGGCGTCCCGGGTGACATGCGCCGACGGGCTCGCGCCGCAGGCGATGGTTGGGATGAGTTCCCAGCCATTGGCTTCGGCGCTGTCGACGAAGCCGGCGAGGCCGACATTGATGTGCCGCATCACCTTCAGCACGTCGGCACCTTGCGTCATCGCCGGCCAGCCGCCGCCATGCTGGAAGTCCGCAAACGTCGCCTTCGTCGGAGCGAAGGTGTTGGTCTCATGCAGGAAGCCGCCGACGGCGATACGTGTCATCAACTCAAGTCCAGGCAATTGAAAGTGCGCGACGTTAGCCTTGCCCTTGCGGAGAGAGCAAGGCGGGACGCACTCGCGCCGTGCATAGGGTCAAGACGTTTTGGGAATGCTGCGGATGCGGTGTGTGAGAGGAGGCGCCTCTACATCCTCAGTGTCGTCCCGGCGAACGCCGGGACCCATAGCCACAGGGCGAACTTTGGCGAAGGCTGGTCGTTCGGGACTAGTACCACGCGCGACCGAGAAATACCGCGGTATGGGTCCCGGCTTTCGCCGGGACGACACCGAAGATGTTGCTAAGCCGTCGCCGCCACGCCCTCCGACACCGGCCGGAAGTTCGCAAAGTCCCAGCCGCGGCCGGGGGCTGCCTCCAGCAGGGCCCTGGTGTAGGCCTCTTTCGGATGCGTCAGCACCTCGGCGGCGGGGCCCTGTTCGACGACGCGGCCGTGCTGCATCACCACGACCTCGTCGCAGATTTGCGCTGCGACGCGCAGATCGTGGGTGATGAACAGGATGGCGATGCCGAGCCGCTTCTGGATCTCGTCGAGCAGTTCCAGCACCTGCGCCTGCACCGAGACGTCGAGCGCGGAGACAGCTTCGTCCGCGACCAGCACGTCCGGATCGAGCGCGAGCGCACGCGCGATCGCGATGCGCTGGCGCTGGCCGCCGGAGAACTGGTGCGGATAGCGCGACACCGCATCGGCCGGCAGGCCGACCAGCTCGAGCAGCTCGCGGGCGCGCTTCATCGCGTCTGCGTGCGAGACGCCGTAATTGATCGGGCCTTCCGCGATGCTCTCGCCGACGGTGACGCGCGGGTTGAGCGAGCGATAGGGGTCCTGGAACACGATCTGGATCTTCTGCCGGTGCGGCTGGAGCAGGCGACGCGAGATGTCGGAGATCTCGCGGCCGGACAGGCGCACGCCGCCTGAGGTCGGGTCGATCAGGCGGACGATGCAGCGTGCCACCGTCGACTTGCCCGAACCGCTCTCGCCGACGATGCCGAGCGTGCGGCCCTTGCGCAGCGTGAGCGTGACCTTGTCGGCGGCGACGACCTCGCGGCCTTTGCCGAAGAAGGCGCGCTCCTTATAGACCTTGCTGAGGTCGTTGGCTTCCAGCACCACCGGTTCCTTGGTCTCGGGGCGCGCCGCGCGCGGCACCAGGCTCGGCACCGCAGAGAGCAGGTTGCGGGTGTATTCCATGGTCGGGTTGCGCAGCACGGTCTCGAGCGGACCGGTCTCGACGAGGCGGCCCTGCCGCATCACGGCGACACGGTCGGCGATCTCAGCCACCACGCCCATGTCGTGGGTGATGAACAGCACGGCCGTGCCGTGGTCGCGCTGGAGGTCGCGGATCAGGGTCAGGATCTGCTTCTGCGTGGTGACGTCGAGCGCGGTGGTCGGCTCGTCGGCGATGAGCAGTTTCGGTTCGAGCACCAGCGCCATTGCGATCATGATGCGCTGGCGCTGGCCGCCGGAGAGGCGGTGCGGGTAGGAGGCGAAGATGCGCTCGACCTGGGGCAGGCGCACCTGCTCCATCATGTCGAGGATGCGCTTCTTCCGCGCCTTGGCATCGAGATCGGTGTGGGCGCGTAGGACTTCGTCGATCTGGCGGCCGACCGGCACCACCGGATTGAGCGCGGTCATCGGCTCCTGGAAGATCATCGCCATCTGCGTCGCGCGGAGCTGGCGCAGCCGGCGGTCGGTTGCGGTGAGCAGCTCTTCGCCGACCAGCTTGACGCTGCCGGCGGTGGGCACCAGCGTGCCCTTCGGCAGCAGGCCCATCGTGGTCAGCGAGGTCACCGACTTGCCCGAGCCGCTTTCGCCGACGAGGCACAGCGTCTCACGCTCGTGTACCTGGATCGAGATGCCGTCGATGATGTTCGCGCCCTTCGGCTTCTTGCCGATGGAAACGACGAGATTGTTGATGTCGAGGACAGGGTTGGTCATGCAAGCTCTCTCGTCATTCCGGGGCGCGCGTTAGCGCGAGCCCGGAATCCATCGGGCGTCAGTCCAGGCGTTGAAATGGATTCCGGGCTCGCGCCAAGGGGCGCGCCCCGGAATGACAGCGCTACTCGCATCACTTCCCCTCCCGCTGCTTCATGCGGGGATCGAGGGCGTCACGGGCGGCGTCGCCGATCAGATTGATGCTGAGGATGGCGATCGAGAGCAGGAGGCCGGGCCAGAAGATCAGCGACGGCTTGATCTGGAAGTACTGGCGGCCCTCGGCCATGATGTTGCCCCAGGTCGGCGTCTCCGGCGAGATGCCGGCACCGAGGAAGGAGAGGATCGCCTCGGTGAGGATCGCGGAGGCGCAGACGTAGCTGCCCTGCACGATCAGAGGCGCGATCGTGTTCGGCATCAAATGCCGCCACATGATCTTCGGCAGGGATGAGCCGACCGAGATCGCCGCTTCGACATAGGGTTCCTCACGCGCCGACAGCACGACCGAGCGCACCAGGCGTGCCACGCGCGGAACTTCGGGGATCGTGATCGCGATCAGCACGGTCCAGATGCTGGCACCGGACAGCGACACCACGGCGATCGCGAGCAGGATGCTCGGCATCGCCATCAGGCCGTCCATGATTCGCATCAGGACGGCATCGACCAGCTTGAAGAAGCCGGAGACGAGACCGATCGCCAGCCCGATGACGATCGACAGGATCGCCGAGCCGATCCCGATCAGCAGCGAGATGCGGCCGCCATAGATCACGCGCGACAACAGGTCGCGTCCGTAGGCATCGGTGCCGAGCGGGAATTGCGCCGAGGTCGGCTTCAATCGTTGCGACGGCGCGAGCTGGATCGGATCATGCGGCGCGATCAGCGGCGCCAGAATCGAGATCAGCACGATCAGCGCGAGCAAGACCGTCGCCGTGGCGATGATCGGCGTCGAGGTGAGGAATCCGAAGCGCGGCCGCAGCGGCGACGTGATCGGAATGGACGACTGGGGAAGGGTATCGACCGACATTTTGTCCTTATCCTTGCCTCAGTACCGGATCCGCGGATCGAGCAGGGTGTAGGCGACGTCAATGAGAAGATTGACGACGACATAGATCAGCGACGTCAGCAGGATCATGGCCTGGATCACCGGATAGTCGCGCGCCAGCACCGCATCCACGGTGAGGCGGCCGATGCCGGGGATGTTGAACACGCTCTCGGTGACGACGACGCCCGAGATCAGAAGCGCAAAGCCGGTGCCGATCACGGTGATCACGGGCACGGCGGCGTTGCGCAGCGCATGGCGCATCATCACGGCGACCTCGTTGATGCCCTTGGCGCGCGCGGTGCGGACATAGTCCTCGCCGAGCACGTCGAGCATCGCCGCGCGCGTCATGCGCGCGATCAGCGCGATGTAGATGAAGGAGAGGGCGCAGGTCGGCAGGATCATGCGCTCGAAGAACGGACCGAAGCCGTTCGAGATGCTGCGGAAGCCCTGCACCGGCACCCAGCGCAGGTCGATGGCGAAGACCTCGATCAGGAGATAGCCGACCACGAACACCGGGACCGAGAAGCCGAGCACCGAGAGACCCATCACGAAACGGTCGATCCAGGTGCCGTGCTTCCACGCTGCGATCACGCCCAGGGGGACTGCGACGATGACGGCGAGGATGATGGTCGACAGCGCGATCGAGATCGACGGCTCGACGCGCTGGCCGATCATCTTCATCACGGGCAGGTTGGAGATCAGCGAGGTCCCGAGATCGCCGTGCAGCAGCTTGTTCACCCAGGTGATGAACTGCACGATCAGGGGCTCGTTGAGGCCGAGCGAGGCACGGATGCGCTCCAGCCGTTCCGGCGTGGCGTTGTCGCCGGCGAGAATCGCGGCGGGATCGCCGGGGGTGAGGCGGAGCAGGAGGAAGACGAACAGAGCGACGACGCCCATCACGGGCACGGCGGCAAAGATTCGGCGTAGGAGATATCCGAGCAAGTTGAATCCGTCAGATTAGAGTCAAATCGGCGGCAGTGGTCGTTGCCTGTTCTGCCATCAGCCTAACATTTCAGCAATTCCCGTGCCATCAGGGCCACAGGTTTTGCAGTGCGGCTAGTTGTTTTGAGCAGCGAGCCGTCTTTCCTGCCGTCGTCATTCCGGGGCGCGTCGAAGACGCGAACCCCGAAATCTCGAGATTCTCAGGTGCGCAAGTGCGCACCATAGTTCTGTCCTTCGGACCGCCCCGGAATGACGAGCCCAAAATCACTCCAGCGTCGCCAGCAGCCCTGCCATTAGGCGGCCGCGTTCGACCAGGCGCTCGACCTCGATATACTCTTCGAGCGTGTGGCCATTGCCTCCACGCACGCCCAGGCCGTCGAGCGTCGGGATGCCCATCGCGCCGGTAAAGTTGCCGTCTGAGCCGCCGCCCGAACTCGCATGCGGCAATTCGGCGCCGAGCGATCTGGCGATATCGCGCGCCTTCTCGTACAGCGCCATGGTGCCGGCATCGGGTTCCCACACGGGCCGGGTGACGCCGCGCGTCACCTTGAACGCAACATCATTGGTTGTGCCTGACAGAGCCAGCATCCGCTCGACGCCGCGATCGAGATCGGCCTGGCGCTTGGCCATCGAAAGCGCTTCGCCGGTGGCGGTCGTAGCAACGCAATTGACCCATTGTCCGCCGTGCACGACGCCGACCGAGAAGGTGCAGTCCTCCGTCGTCATCGCGTCGATGGCGAGGATCTGCCGCGCCATCTCGCGAATCGCCGAGCGGCCCGCCGACAGCCTCGCGCCGGCGTGGCTCGGCCGGCCGGTCGCCTCGAGATTGAATCGCGCGATGGCGTAACGTCCGGTGGTGACGCCGTTGTCGGCACGGCCGGGCTCGGGCACCAGCACATATTTGTTGCGCGCAGCCTCTGCCTCGATGAGGTCGCGTGTCGAGGGCGTGCCGACCTCCTCGTCCGGTGTGAACAGCACGGTGATCGGCAACGGCGTGGTGAAGGCGGCGCGCGCCAGCTGCCGGATCGCTTCCAGCGAGAGATAGTTGCCGCCCTTCATGTCGTAGATGCCGGGGCCGTAGCACTTGTTGCCCTCGCGCCGCCATTTCAGCTTCTCGATGGTGCCGACCGGGTGGACGGTATCCATGTGCCCGGCGATCAGGATGCCCGGCTCGCCCTGCTTCGGATGAGGAAAGCGCGCGCGGATCACGCCGCCAAAGCCCTGACGGCCGGCGATGCGTTCGATCGTCGCACCCATGATGGCCATATCCCGCGCCGCGATATCGAGCATGCGGTTCACGGCGCTCGCATCCCAGGTCGGGCTTTCGCATTCCACCCAGCCACGCAGGCCTTCGAGCATCGCCTCGGAATCGAAGGGAAGATTGGCTGGATTCATCGTAATCTCTCTCAAGCTTCGAAAGATGGAACGCGCATTGCATCGGCGTGGGGCAGGACGAGCGGAGAGCGTTGTAGAGCCAAACCGATCTTTGGGGAGCCCGTGCGCGCGCCGCCTGGGCCTGCAGCGAAACCGGATTGACGCGCTCGGCACTGTCTGCAAGTCTCGAAAAGATAAAGGCATTGCATGAGGTTAGTTCGCCCAAAGAACGAACCGAATGCCCAATCAATAACCTGCCTTTGAACAGTTTCACGTCAGGAGAAACTTTTTATGTTCCACTTCACGCGCCGGGCGCCTCGCGCGTTCGCCTCCAAACTTGCGCTGTCGGTCGTCGCGCTCTCGACCGCGCTGGCCTCGCCAGTGCTTGCAGCCGGCAAGACCCTCACTGCGGTGATGCATTCCGACCTGCGCATCATCGATCCGATCTTCACCACGGCCTACATCACGCGCGACCACGGCTACATGGTCTACGACACGCTGGTGGCCACCGATTCGAACTTCAAGATCCAGCCGCAGATGGCGGACTGGAAGATCTCCGACGACAAGCTGACCTACACCTTCACGCTGCGCGACGGCCTGAAGTGGCATGACGGTGCGCCGGTGACCGCGGAAGACTGCGTTGCCTCGCTGAAGCGCTGGGCCGCGGTCGACGGCATGGGCCAGAAGCTCCTGGACTTCACCGCGAGCATCGAGGCGACCGACGCCAAGACCATCACGTTGAAGCTGAAGGAGCCCTACGGCCTCGTGCTCGACTCCATCGGCAAGCCGTCCTCGCGCGTCGCCTTCATGATGCCGAAGCGCCTCGCCGAGACGCCGGCGGACAAGCAGATCCCCGAGCAGATCGGCTCGGGCCCCTTCAAGTTCGTGCAGTCGGAATTCCAGCCCGGCGTGAAGGCCGTCTACGTCAAGAACACCGATTACGTGCCGCGCAAGGAGCCGGCGAGCTGGACCTCCGGCGGCAAGGTGGTGAAGGTCGACCGCGTCGAGTGGATCACGATGCCGGACTCGCAGACCGCGGTGAACGCGCTGCAGTCGGGTGACATCGACTTCATGGAGAACCTGCCGTACGACATGCTGCCGGTGCTGGAAGCGAACAAGGAGATCACGCTCGAGGTCTCGAACAAGTTCGGCTTTCAGACGCTCGGGCGGATGAACTTCCTTCATCCGCCGTTCGACAACGTGAAAGTGCGCCGTGCTGCCTTTCTGGCGATGAACCAGAAGGACGTTCTCGATGCGCTCGTCGGCAACGCCAAATATCAGAAGATCTGCGGCGCTTTCTTCGTGTGCGACACGCCGCTGGCGACCGAGGTCGGCGCCGAGACCCTGGTGAAGGGCAATGGCATGGCGGAAGCCAAGAAGGCGCTCGCCGAGTCCGGCTATGACGGCACCCCGATCGTCGTCATGGCACCCGGCGACGTCACGACGCTCAAGGCGCAGCCGATCGTGGCCGCCCAGCTGCTGCGCGAGGCCGGCTTCAAGGTCGACCTGCAGGCGACCGATTGGCAGACGGTGGTGAGCCGCCGCGCCAGCCAGAAGCCACCGAAGGAAGGCGGCTGGAACATGTTCTTCACCAACTGGGTCGCGGCCGACGTCTCCAACCCGATCGCCAATCTCTCGATCGGCGGCCAGGGCAAGAAGGGCTGGTTCGGCTGGGCGGAAGACGCCAAGATCGAGCAGCTCAAGGATGCCTTCGTCCGCGCGCCGTCGATCGACGAGCAGAAGAAGATCGCCGCCGACATCCAGAAGGAAGCCTATGAGCAGGTGATCTACGTTCCGCTGGGGCAGTATCTGCTGCCGAGCGGCTGGCGCAAATCGCTGAGCGGTGTGCTCGATGGCCCCGCAACGCCCCTGTTCTGGAACGTCGACAAGTCGGAGTAGGCGGGCGCGTCCTTCCGCCTTTCATCCGGATCATCACGCGGCGCCGCTGTCATCAGCGGCGCCGTTGTCGTTTCAGCTCGGCGTCACCTTGAGAAGGCCCTGGAACTTTTAGCGCTTCCAATTCTCAATCATTGCTATTTGTTTCCAACCTGAAATAGATGTGTCGTCCTCGCGCATCACTTTCCTTGTCCCATTTGATTCCTGTGCCGTTCGATTTTGCATTCCAGGCGATGGCCGAACGGTCAGATCGCGCGCCGGCGCGATGGCGCCGGCCTTTCCTGCGCTGGCTCGACGGCGTCGAGGCGGGCTGGGCCGTGCCGCTTCTCATCGCCTGCTTCGTTGCGATCTGGACGCTCTATCTGGCCATCGCCTATGCCGGCAGCGGCCTGCACCCTGATACGCTCGAGGCCTGGACGCTGGGGCGGAACTTTGCCTTCGGCTATCACAAGCATCCGCCGTTGATGGGGTGGGTTACGGCGGCATGGACCTTCGTCTTTCCGCTCAGCGACGGGTCGCTGCAACTGATGGCGATGGCCAATGCCGGGCTTGCGCTGGTCTTCGTCGATCTGATCTCGCGGCAGTTCGTGACCGGGCACAAGCGCATCCTGGTGCTGCTGCTATTGATGCTGACGCCGGCCTATCAGTTCCACGCCCAGCGCTTCAACGCCAATGCGGTGCTGCTCGCGATCTGGCCGCTGGCGACCTGGTGCTTCCTGCGCGCGTTCGAGACGCGCGGCCCGCTGTGGGCGGTCGCGGTGGGATGCACCACGGCGCTCGCGATGGTCGGCAAATATTATTCGATCTTTCTCGTCGCGAGCTTCGCCTTTGCCGCGCTGGCGCATCCGGCGCGGCGCGCCTATTTCACCTCCGCTTCGCCCTGGATCTCGGTCGCCGTCGGGTTCGCGGCGCTGTCGCCGCACCTCTACTGGCTTGCGACGACGGGCGCGTCGACCTTCACCTACGCGCTGGCTCACGCCAACGGCAGCGCCGTGAGCTCGCTCGGTGAGGCGAAGAATTTCCTGCTGGGGCTGGCTGCGGCCATGAGCGTGTCGGCCGTGCTCTGGATGCTCATCGCCGGCACGCGGCTGAAGCAGGTTCCGGCCGACTTCGCGGCAATGAGTCCGGGCCTGCGACTTCTCTTCTACGTTGCGATCGGCACGATCGTGCTGCCGGTGCTGACGTCGCTTGTAATGGGGACGGATCTGCCGTCGCTGTGGGCGTTGCAGGGGCTGTTCCTGTTCATCGTTCTCGTGGTCTGTGGCACGCGCTATCCGATCGAGCGGTTCCACACCGTCAACGTCACGATGCTCGTGGCCGGCGTCGCGCTCGCCGCCGTCCTGGTCGCGGCCCCGATCCATGCCGTCTATCGCAACAATCACGGCTACGAAGAGGGCCGGAACTTCTACGCGCAGGCGGCCAGCGAATTGACGCGCGAGTGGCGCGAACTGACCGGCGCGCCGCTGAGCGCCGTGAGTGGCGATGACGCGCTGGCTTTTGCGACGGCGTTCTATAGCCCCGACCATCCGCGTTATGCACGGCCGTTCGCGTACCAATACACTTGGGGCTTGCCGCGCAAGATGACGCTGGACCGCGGCTGGGCGGCGCTCTGTTTCCGCGGCCAGGACTATTGCAATCGGTGGATGGAGTCGGTGTCCGCCGGCGCCGGGCAGTTCGTCAGGCGTGAGTTCACCGTGCAGGCCATGCTGTGGGGCCGGCCCGGTGTCACGCGGGAGGTTGTCGTGCTGATGGTGCCACCGCGCGGAAGCAGCGCCGCGCCCGAGAGCGCCGCAGACGATTTCAGCGCCAGCCGGCGTCCGGCGCAATAGGCTGCGCGCTCAGCAATGGCTGTCGCGCACCCGCTCGAGGCCTTCGCTTGCGAAAGGCGCGTTGAACGCAGCCTGCTCGGCGTTTGGCTCGGAACGTCCCGTATCAGGCCGATCTGAGGTGGGCTCTTCGCGGTGTTCCGGTTCCATGGCAGTGGCCTCTCGAATTGCTGCACTACAACATCGAGGCCGCCCGCAAGTTCCTTAACCGACGGGGCGATGATGCGGCCTGAACAGCCGGCCCTTCTCCACCACCAGCACGATCGCGAGCGCAGCCAGCGTCGACAGGAAGAAGCCGACCGAGAACGGCAGCAGCGTGCCGTCAAAGCTCTGCCCGATCGCCATGCCGACCACGATGCCGATCAGCGTCGTGATCGAGCCGTAGAGCGAGGAGGCGGTGCCGGCGATGTGGCCCTGCGGCTCCATGGCGAGCGCGGTGAAGTTCGCGACCATCATGCCGAACGAGAACATCATGAGCGCCGACAGTGCCATGAACAGGGCAAGCGGCAGCACGTTCAGGATTTCGGTGACCAGCATGACGCTGGCGACCACGGCATAGAGCGTCAGGGCGCCGTGCGAGATCACGCGCATGCCGAGCCGCCCGACCAGCCTCGCATTGAGGAAGCCGGCAACGGCGGTGCCGGCCGCGATCGCGGCGAAGGCGAGCGGGAAGTAGTGGCCGAGGTGATAGATGCCGGTGAAGACCTGCTGGGCCGAGAAGACATAGGCGAACAGTGCGCCGATGACGCTGCCGGCGGCCGTCGCATAGCCGATGGTCTGGCGATTGGTCAGGGTCTGCCGGAACGCCGAGAGCACGTCGGCGGGCGCCAGCGACCTGCGTTCTGACTGAGGGAGGGTTTCGGGCAGCCGCAGCACAGACCATGCGAGCGCGAGCAGTCCATAGAGCATCAGCACGACGAAGATGCCGCGCCATTGCGTGACGAGCAGCACCGCCTGTCCGAACGACGGCGCGATCACGGGCACCGCGATGAACACCATCATGGCAAGCGACATCACGCTCGCCATGCGGCGGCCGACATAGCAGTCGCGCACGATCGAGGTCGCGATCACGCGCGTTGCCGAGGTGCCGAGCCCTTGCAGCGCACGCGCCAGCAGCAGCGTCTCGAACGAGGGCGCGGCAACCGCCAGCACGCTCGCCACCGCATAGACCGCCATGCCACCGAGCAGCACCGGGCGCCGGCCGAAGCGGTCCGACAGCGGACCCATGACGAACTGGCCCACGCCGAAGCCGATCAGGAAGGTCGACAGCACGAGCTGAAGATGGTTGGCGACGGGAATCTTGAAAGCGGCCCCGATATTCGGGAGCGCCGGCAGCATCATGTCCATCGCAAGCGGATTCAGCGCCATGATGGACGCGATCACGATGACGAATTCGGGAAAACCCATAGGCCGGTGTCCCGAGGACACCCAACTGTCGGCATTGACGTCGGACAAGAAGCTCACCTCTGATTGAGAGGCTTTATGTCTTGTCCTTGCTGCGACGCACAACCCTTGTTTTGGGATGGCTGTCAGGCGGGGCGAAGGGCACCAGGCGCTTTTATCGCCATCTGCCGGTAACACTGGACGTATTCCGTGGAAGGAGAGGTGATCCCTACCGGGAAGGGGTCTCTTGGGAGCCTTCGCGCGAGGATGCCTGCTGTGTGGTGTAGAGGCTCAGATACGTTCCGGTGTAGGCCTCTCTCCAGCCTCTCTGCGCGACGAGGAAATGCCTGAGCTGCTCGTGCCCTCTGATCCAGAGCACCGCATCGATCTTGTATTTCCTGATCACCGTGTCCCAGGCGTCCTCGTCGATGTCCCAGCGAACGAGCTTGAGATAGTCGCGCAGCAGTTCGTCCGGATAGGCGGTCGCCGCCCGGCCGTCGACGAACATGGGCACCGAGCCGTGCGTACGGAAGATCAGGAGTCCGCCGGCGTTCCAGTGGTTGAGCACGCGCGAATGCGTGGAATGCGCCCGGAGATAGGCGGCATCCTCTTCCGAGAGCATGTCCGGCAGCGCAAGGGCCGGTCTCACCTGCATGAACGCGAGCGGCAGCAGCAGGACACCTACGAGACCGGCTGCCAGCATCGCGCGCCGGATGTCGAAACCCGCGAGGCGTCGGGGCAACAACCGGTCGACGTGAAGCGCCATCGGGACTGTCGAGAAGATGAAGAAGAACGCGGCGTACCTGAACTGGTAGAGGCCGAGAGCCAGGAAGAGCCATGCGAGCAGGCGCGGCTCCAATGGAATCGGCATTGAGTTGCGGTAGCGCAGCTCGAGCGCGACGAACGTCAGCGCATAAGCGATGCCGGGAATGCTTCCCGGCAGCTCCATGTTATGAAAATAGGGGCGCCACTCGCCGATATTGGCCTGGATGAAGTGACCGAGCGTCGCCGCCACGCCGTCGTAGATGTGCCATCCGAGCGGATTGACGAATATCGCGATGAAGCAGCCCACGCCCGCGAGGCAGTAGCTTCTGAAGTTCGTCCAGTTCCGCCGAAGCAGGGCGACGCCGCAGAAGACTCCGATGACTGGAAAGGCAAGCATGAAGCCGCCATGCAGGTTGACCCAAAGGACCATCATCACGGGCAACAGGAACCATCTGCGTCGCCGCACGCATTCCGCGTAGAAGATGACGGCGAAGAGCATGGTCGCGATATTCGGCGACGCCGCCAGATACGTGTTGGGCACCGCCTCGTAGCAGGGGTAGAGCAAGCAAGCGGCAAAGACGGTGATGCAAACCGCCGCGGCCGATGCACCGCTGCTCAAGCCGCAGAACGTGAGGTACCCGACGATGATCGCGCCGCAGGCGACGACCATCAGGACGATCCCAGCAAAGCCGGCGTGTTGATACAGCACGCTGGCAATCGCGTCCCACAGCCACGACAGATTATACCATCGCTTGTTTCCCAAGGTGAACGTCCATGGATCCTGAAACGGGATCTCGCTGCGCTCCCTGATCAGGTCTCCGGCGGCGATGTGCCAGCCGAGGTCGTAATGGCTCAGCTGAACCGGCCCGTTCGAAAGGTAGAACACGCACAGGAACGCGATCAGGAAGAGATAGATTTCGATCCCGCGCAGATGACGTCCGAACGCCTCGGGCGGTCCGCCAATCCCCGAGTGGGACCAACTCTCGTGCGCGTCCATAACAGCTCTCACCGCCGAAACCGGTCGCTCCGGGCCTGCATGTCCCGAGGTCTGCGCCGACAGCGACAGACGGATCCGCTGTAGCGGAGGACGATCTAAGGTAGAGTAAATCTCGGTTGAGCGTTGCGGGTTTCACACGCGTAAGTGTGAGTTGGTAAACTAACGGTTGCTGACTGGCTCGATGCGTACCCGGAATTCGGCGTGCCGGGACGAAAGCGATGCGATTGCAGGCGCCGCCCTCTGCCGTCCTCGCGCCGTCACTTCTCGTGGTGCGGGCAGCCGGGGTCGAACCGGCACAGCGCTTGCGCACCGAGGGATTTTAAGTCCCTTGCGTCTACCAATTCCGCCATGCCCGCTTGATCCAACGAGATCAAACACTTAAGTCCACCTCCGGCCGTCTGGAATCGGCGCTTCGCGGGCCGGGTGGGTGGTTCTTCCTTAAGCGAGCCGGCCGCACAAGGCAAAGCCTCAATCCGGACATCTGTTGCTGCTTTAGGCATTCTCAATCCACGGGGACTATTCATCCGGCATGTCTGTCTCGTTCCTCTCCAGCTGCCGCCCCGTGCGCACGCTGCTTCCGCTGGTCGCGCTCTGCGCGGCGCTCGCCGGCTGTGCGGGCGTCAGCGACACCATCAGCCCGGCCTTCGTCGATCCCGCCCGCTATGACCTCTGGGATTGCAAGCAACTCGCAACCGAGCGCAAGAACGTCGTCAAGCGCATCGAGGACCTCGAGCGGCTGATGGCGAAGGCCGAGACCGGAACGGGCGGCGCCGTGGTCGCAGAGCTCGCCTATCGCAACGACTACCTCGCCGCGCGGGGGCAGCAGAAGCTGATTGAAGAGACCTGGCGGAGGAACAGGTGCCGTGAGAGCGACATGGAGGCGGCGGCACCTCCCGCTCAGCCGACGGTCGCGCCCGCACCGGCGAGCCCCGTCAAGCCGTCCAGGCCGAAGTCGGGCGGCGCCGTCAACTGACGACCACGTGTTAGGCCCGCCAGCCGTAGATCCAGTCCTGCCGCGCCAGCATGCGTTCCGGGCCGAGCGCCCGGATCGCAAGATCGCGCCCGATCGCGAGCGGTCCGCTGAAATGATAGATGCGGCCCTGCTGCCGTGCGGTCCGCTGCACCCGCCGCACGCGCGCCTGGCGTGCGCGGCCATATTGCTTCAGCGCTGCGATGATGTCGTCCGTGCTCTCGGCCGTCTCGGGGCTCAGATGCCGTGCCAGCACGGCGGCATCCTCGATCGCCATGCCGGCGCCTTGCGCGGCGAACGGCAGCATCGCATGCACGGCATCGCCGAGCAGCGCGACCGGGCCTTTGCTCCAGGGGCAGCCGTCGGGCACGCCGAACAGCGCCCATTTGCGCCAGCTATCGACTGCGGCGAGCATCATCCGCGCCTGCGACGGCCAGCGCGGCGCGGCGAAAGCCTCCATCACCTCGAGCGGATCGCCGGGCGTGCTCCAGCCCGGCCTGTTCCAGGTGCCAGGCAGTACCGCGACCACGTTGATCTGGCGTCCGCCCGCGATCGGATAAGCGACGAGGTGGGCGTTCGGGCCCATCCAGAGCTGGACCCGGCGCGCGGTGTAATCCTTCGGCAGCTGCGTGGCATCGAGTGTACCGCGCCAGGCGATCAGCCCGGAGAAGCGCGGCTGGATCTCGGGAAACAGATGCTGGCGTACCGTCGACCAGATGCCGTCGGCGCCGATCAGCGCGCTGGCGAGATCGCTGCGGCGGATCGTGCCGCTGCGATGGACGACGGTCAGGCCCTTGGCGTGAGGCGCGACGTCTTCGTAGGTCGCACCCAGCTTCAGGTCGATGTCGGGATGGTCGGAGACTGCGCCGGCCAGCGCGGATTGCAGGTCGGCACGGTGCACCACCCAATAGGGGGCGCCGGCGCGCATGGATGCCGCTTCGCCGAGCGGCATGCGCAGGAGTTCGCCGCCGGCCCGCGCACTCATGATCGAGACCGCCTCCGGGACGACGGCGCGCAGCTTGAGCCGTTCGGTCAGGCCGAGCTCGACCAGCACGCGGCTCGCATTGGGGGAGAGTTGCAGGCCCGCACCGACTTCCTCGAGGCGCTCGGCCTTTTCCAGCACGACGATGCGGAAGCCACGGGACGCCAGCGCAAGCGCGGCCGTCAGGCCACCGATTCCGGCACCGGCGATGACAATCGTTCGAGAGAGCGCCACCCCTGACCGGTGGACGCGGTCAGGCCACCTTGTCCTTCAGGACACATTCCGGCGGTCGCGCTTCGCCGGCCTTCAGGTCGGTCGCGAAGCGGTACAGCGTCGAGCAGTAGGGGCAGATGATCTCGTTGTCGTTGCCGAGGTCGAGGAAGACGTGCGGATGATCGAACGGAGGGTTGGCGCCCACGCACATGAACTCTTGCGAGCCGATCTCGATGACGGGAACACCGGCATCGTTATGGAAGTGCGGGACGACATGGTCGGACATCGTAGTTCATCCTGGAGTGGCAATGGCGGCAGACACAATCAAAAACTGACGCGGCATCTTTGAGGCGCCGCGGACCATACTGGCGGGTGCAGATGATTGCTAGTCCAGCGGAACCGAAAGCTCCGCAATTGCCCCATGCTCATTTGCTCATGCAAATTCGACACAATCTTGCGGCCTGAGAGAAGCCCTTCTTTCGTCGGGGACGTTGTGTCGCAATTTTGGCATACTATGTCTGTGGACGCGTGCAATTGCGGCAAAAGACCAACCATCAGGCGCAAACGATCTAGGCAAACGATCTAGGAAGTCCGGGCTCTTGGCATGAAGTGGCTGCGAATCAGCACAGCGTTGACCGGCATCGCCGCATGCAGCTTCATGCTCGCACAGGTCGCGCCGCACGCCCGCGAGGCCGGCGCGATTTTCGCCGCCCAGGACGATCCGGCCGCTTTGTCCGAGCTGAAGCTCGACGCCGTTCTGCGGCAGAACGACCGCCTGGTTCAGGACAATATCGAGGCTGCGCTCGCCGCTGATGATGCCGATCTCGCCGACAGTTTTGTTGCGCTGGCGCGTGACCGCAACATCGCGCTGCCCGACGACCTCCTGAGCCGCGTAAGCGATGCGGTCAAGGCCGAAAACTCCACCTCGCATTTCGCCAAGCGCTTCGCCACCGGGCTCGTCACCGGCAGCGCCGACGATGTAGCGAGCCTGTCCGGAACGGTGGCCGGCGATCTCTTCGTGATCGGCGACGTCAGGGACGTCGTGCGCGAGGGCAAGCATCTCGCCATGGGCGAGGACACCGATCGCTTGGTGCTGGGCCTTGCAGCCGCGGGCCTCGTGGTGACGGCGGCAACCTATGTCTCCGTCGGCGGCGCCGCGCCCGTGCGCGCCGGCCTGACGCTGGTGAAGGATGCGCGGAAAGTCGGGCGGCTCGGCGAGGGCCTCGCGGCCTGGGCCGGCCGGTCCGCGCGTGAGGTCGTCGACACGCCGATGCTCCAGAACGCGGTGGCGTCCGGCTCGGTGCTGCGGCCGGGTCAGACCGTGAGCGCGATCAAGGCCGCGTTCCGGGCCGAGAAGGCCGGTGCGCTGGTCCGGCTCGGCAAGGACGTCACGCGCGTTGCCGAGAAGACCGGCACGCGCGGCGCCATGGACAGCTTGCGCATCGCCGAAGGCCCCAAGGACGTCGCGCGCGCGGCGCGGCTTGCGGAAGCGCAGGGCAGCAAGACCCGCGCGATCATGAAGCTCCTGGGCCGCGGCGCGCTGCTGCTCGTCGGCGGCGCGTTCGATCTTGCGCTCTGGCTGCTCGGTGCGGCGCTGACGCTGTTCGGCCTGTTGTCCTCGATCAAGGCCACCACCGAGCGCCTGACGCAAGCCTGGTGCGATCGCAGACGGGCGCGGCGGCTTCGCCGGGCGCAGGTCGCCGCCGAAGCCGCTCTGGCAAGCGCGGCCGGTACGGCCTAAAATCAACCCTTCCCCTCAAGACCGCGGAATATCTGATGCCGAGCTTTCACAACGGCGCCGTTGAAATTGCCTATCTCGACGAAGGCGAGGGCGATCCGATCATCCTGGTGCACGGCTTTGCCTCCAGCAAGAACGTAAACTGGGTCTATCCGACCTGGGTCTCGGAGCTGCGCAAGAACGGCCGCCGTGTCATCGCGCTCGACAATCGCGGCCATGGCGAAAGCGCAAAGCTCTACGAGCCCGCGCAGTACTCGATCCCGACCATGGCCGGCGACGTGCTCGCGCTGATGGACCATCTCGCCATCCCGCAGGCCGACATCATGGGCTATTCGATGGGCGGGCGGATGACGGCGTGGCTCTCCCTCAACGAGCCGCGGCGGCTGCGCTCGGCGATCCTCGGCGGCATCGGCATCGGCGGCCTGATCGACGGCACCGGACCCGGCGAGAACGTCGCGGAGGCGCTGGAAGCGCCCGCGCTGGACGACGTCTCCGATCCCGTCGGGCGCACGTTTCGCGCCTTCGCCGATCAGACCCGCTCCGACCGGCGGGCGCTCGCCGCCTGCCTGCGCGGCACGCGCGACCTCATGACCAGGGGCGAAGCTGCACGCATCGACGTGCCCGTGCTGATCGCGGTCGGCTCTACCGACGACGTCGCGGGCTCGGCCAGCGCGCTCGGTGCCATCATTCCGGGCTCGGAAGTGCTCGACATCCCGGGCCGCGATCACATGCGCGCGGTCGGCGACAAGGTCTACAAGACCGGCGTGCTCGATTTTCTCTCACGCCGCGGCTGAGCCTTCCTCGTCGCCGGACGCGCGCGCCAGCGCCACCAGCACCACGAAGGTCGCAACCCACGCCATGCGCGCGCCGTAGCGGTCGTGCGGACCGGAGATGACGGCGCAGATGAAGGCGTTGCCGAGCAGTGCGAGCGTCACGGTCGCCGCCAGCAACGTCAGATCGTCGAGCCGGCGGCGCGCGAGCGCATGCGCGAGCAGCCCGACCAGCGCCAGCATCGAGGCCAGCGCGACGGGAACATGCAGCCGGTTGATGTCGTCGAAATTGACGTCCCAGTGCTGTTGCCGCGCCGCGCGCATCGGCGCGATCTGTGCGGGGATGTAGCGCTCGATGATGCCGTAGGTGTGCGGGATCCAGCCATTTGTGCCTTCGCCGGTCGCCACGTGCAGCAATTGCTGGCCCACCGCCCGCAGTGCCGCGCCGGTTTGCCAGGCCGGATAGTCGGCGAGCGCGTGCACGACGATATAGCTCATCTCGTCGTTCATCCCCTCAAACCGGCCGAGCGTGTTGAACATGCTGTTGCCCCACAGGAACTCGTCGGCGGTCGCCGGCAATTCGTTGCGGTAGGGACAGAGCTTGAAGCTCTCGCGCGGGCAGTGGTCATTGAGATAGCGCGCGACGATGCCGTCCTGCATCATGCGGCCGAAGGCGACGCCGTAGCCGCCGGGCGTCCAGGCCCATTTGCCCGACAGCGCATGGTTCGCCGAGACCAGCATCAGGCCGCCCGCGACGATGGTCATGCTCGCCTGCGCCAGTCCTGCGAGCGGAAGCCTGCGGCCCACGAACGGCCGCGCCATCCAGCCGGCGACGCAGAGGCCGAGTAGCACGCCGAGCGTGGCGCTGTGGGTTGCGGCGGCAAAGGCGGTGAAGACGAACAGCGCAGTCTTTTCAAGCGGCGACGTGCGCTGCGCTCCGACGACCAGGAGGAACAGCGACAGCACCGACAATCCCGCGAAGATGTCCGTGAGCAGCATGCTGGCGAGCCAGGGCAGCGCGGTCGACAGGACCAGGAGCAGGCTGATCGCGACGACGCGGAACGTCTGCATCAGGCCGAGGACGCGCAAGCTGAGCTGCAACAGCCACAGCGTCGCCAGCGACTGGATCGCGAGGTTGATCCAGAAGCCGAAGCTTTCGCCGTAGTGGAGGTAGAGGCCGAACACGGTGGAGCGGCTGGGGACGAGATAGCCCTCGTACCAGCGCGCCAGATAGCCGCCGGTATCCCATTGCAACAGCGGATAGCCGTTCCAGAACGCCGGCGCGATGATCAGGAGGGGCAGGGCCAGGGCCGCGAGCCGCAGCCAGAACGAGCCCGCGGCGCGCGCGCGCAAATGATCGGTGGTGGTGGTCAAATCCGCTCCGTCGTCGCCCGGACCATGCCCGCAATAAGGGTTGGGAGAGAATTCACCAATAGTTTGACGCTGCCCGGCTTGAATTTGGCGAAACCCTGACCACTTTTAACCGACCTTGCCGCCTGGGGGCGTCAGAAGATATCGTTGTGTTTCAACGCGTTGGCAGGCGTCCGCGGGCAAGGTGCTGTTCACTCTCAGGCAAGCCCGTCAGGACTTTGTCGCCTAGACTGTGCTATAGAGCCAACAAAACGAGCCCATTCGAAAGAGCAGATCCCATGTCAGTGCATCAGGTCAATCCGGGAGGAAAGCTCGCATCCCTCGATCCGATCTGGGACCGGATCCGGAGCGAAGCGGAGGACATCGTCCATCGCGAGCCGGAGCTTGCGACCTTCATCTATTCGACGGTGCTGCATCACAGCCGCCTCGAGGATTCGGTGATCCATCGCCTCGCCGACCGGCTCGATCATTCCGCGCTGTCGGGCGATCTCGTGCGCCAGACCTACGACGAGGCGCTGCGCGACGAACCCGATCTCGGCAACGCCTTCCGCGCCGATCTCGTCGCCGTCTACGATCGCGATCCCGCGACCTCGCGCTTCATCGATCCGTTGCTCTACTTCAAGGGCTTTCACGCGATCCAGACCCATCGCCTTGCGCACTGGCTCTGGCTGAAGGGCCGCAAGGACTTCGCTTATTATCTCCAGAGCCGCGCCTCTGCGGTATTCCAGACCGACATCAATCCCGCCGCGCGCATCGGCCGCGGCATCTTCCTCGACCATGCCACCGGTTTCGTCTGCGGCGAGACGGCTGTGATCGAGGACGACGTCTCGATCCTGCACGGCGTCACGCTCGGCGGCACCGGCAAGGAGAACGAGGACCGTCATCCGAAGATTCGCCATGGCGTGCTGATCGGTGCGGGCGCGAAGATCCTCGGCAACATCGAGATCGGCCATTGCGCGCGCATCGCCGCGGGCTCGGTCGTGGTCAAGCCGGTCCCGCACAACGTCACGGTCGCCGGCGTGCCCGCCAAGATCGTCGGCGAGGCCGGCTGTGCCGAGCCGTCGCGCACCATGGATCAGATGATCAACGCGACGGGGCTTTGAGCTCGAGAAGAAGGGCCGGATTCTCCGGCCCTTCTCGTCCCCAAATTCTTTGGCAATTCATGCTGGCGGTTCGTCGCGTCTCGTCCTAAAACCCCGCCAACTCAGATTTCGATTGGAGACTTGCCGTGGACGTCAAGGAAGTAAGGAAGCTCGACGCGTACCTGAAGCGCGTATTCGGCAATCCCAAGATCCGCGTCGTGCCGCGGCCGAAGAAGGACGATTCCGCCGAGGTCTATATCGGCGAGGAGTTCATCGGCGTGCTGTTCGTCGACGACGAGGACGACGATCGCTCGTTCCAGTTCCAGATGGCGATCCTTGAGGACGATCTCGTCGATCAGGAATAGTCACTCTCTTCCCGTCATTGCGAGGAGCTCTTGCGACGAAGCAATCCAGGCCGTCTCCGCGGATGCAGTCTGGATTGCTTCGCTTCGCGCGCAATGACGGATACTATTCCCGCGACCGCCGCCGCGACCCCTCATTCTATTTTCTTGCAAGAATGCGCAGCCGCGCCGTGGCATCAGCGACAGTGATGCCCTCGGCATCGACGAGGTCGGCTTGCACGACCATGTCGCGACAATCCGTTCGCAATGCCTTGCGCATATCGACCACGCTCAGGTCGAGCTTGACGTCGACCGTATCGAAGCCGGCCTTCCTGAACATGCCGCCGACCAGCGCGGCGTCGTTTGCGGGGTTAGCGAGCCGGGGCACGCTCTTGTAGGCCGAGTTGCCGATGACGAGTGCGACGCGCTTTTCGGCCAGCGCAGAGCCGGTCCCAAGCCAGGTCGCAAGAATTAATAAAACAAACAGCCGAAGCCGCATTCCAGCCCCCGAATGCAATAGCGTCAGATTATTCGCACAATGGCCAAACGCCATCTACGGTCAGTGATATCAGTCACACATCCGTGCGCTTATCCCAGCAATGGGCGCCGGGTGAGTGATGCGTGACCGCATCCATTCAAACCGATCTTCCCCATGATGGCATCATGCCCCTGTTTTGCCCGACGGGTCAAGTTCGGCTTCGAAAAATACGAAGTCGAGCGGGCGCTTGGCTACTGTGCATGGGGTTGTTTTCGATGTTTTTGCCGGAGGGCTCAGGTCCGTTCCGTCGGCGAACCTTGCGGTGGCAAAAAAGCGCGCTCAGCCTCTCGGCCCGCGCAACTGCGCCGTCAGCCGATCCATCGCCTCCGCCGCATCGCGCCATTGCGACAGCCAGCTGCGCGGAAAGCGGAAGGTGAGGTCGGCGCCGCCGACGCGACGCTCGGAGAGGCACATGCCGGGCGTGGCCGCATCGCGCGTGCAGCGTGCGGTCAGCGCGGGGCTTGCGGCAGAATAGAGGTCCTCGCTGCCGTAGGGGGTGTCGGCGCGGAACATCCGCATCGTCAGGCCGTCCTCGGGCATCGTCGCGGCCTGGTCGAGATAGCGCGGATAGATCGTGGCTGTCCGCTGCTCGGGCGAGAGCGCATCGTGATGGGCCGCGATCGACAGGAAGATGCGGTCGATCGGCTGCATCGCCGCTTCCACCGTGTCGGCGGTGACGTGCTTCGGCGCGCCGGGCGGCTCCAGCGAGGGATACAGGAAGTCGAGATCGATGCGCTCCTGCGGCCCGGTGTGGCGCTGGATCTTCATGCGGATCGCCGTCGTCGGCAGGTTGAACAGCGTACCGCCGACGCTCACCGGCAGCTTGTCCGGAGCGTTGGCGCCGCTCGGGCCCCAGGTCGGCCACAACAGATAGGCGACGAGCGCAACCGCGCACACCGCCGCGGCGCCGCCGAGCACGATCGGGACGATATGCACCCGGGTGCGCGTCCGGGGGGACCTGAGGGGAACTGCCGAAAACACCGTCATGAGTTGCGCGAGGTAAGCCGGAGGTCGGCCGATGGCCGACGAATCAGCGGCGAATATGCCATGTGGCGGCGATTTCGCGGAGCGTTCCCCGGCTGCGGGGAAGGGGGAGGGCCCTGCGCGAGATGGCCGGCGGCGTTAACCTTCCCTTAAGGATAATGTAGCGTTAACCGGCACTATTTGTCACAGGAAGGCTCCGGCGTTGCGTATGGGCGGACTGTTCCGATGACACCTGAAGCTCTCAATACCTTCTTCTCGATTGGCATCGGTTTCGCGCTCGCGGGCGCGCTCGTGAACGGATACCAGGCGCTCGCGCAGCGGCCCGCCGGCTTCGGCCTGTTGCAGGACGGCGTGGCCCCGAAGACCTTCGCGGCGGTGCCGTTCCTGGTGTTCGCCGCGCCCTTCATCATCATGCGCAACACGCTCCGCGGCATGCGGGTGGAAAGCCGCCGCGTCGAATTCGTGATGATGGCGACCCTCATCGCCGGCTTCTGGAGCATGATGAGCGGCACCTTCTTCCTGATGACGCTGCGCGCGGCCGGCGTTCTGGTCTGACGCTCGCAACCTCGCGCGTGGAGCGCCGAGCGGCCCTTTGCGTCGATACCGCGGTTTCGCTATGGCTGTGGTCGACGTGACAGGAGACCTCCATGGCGATCTACGAGCTCGACGGGCAGGCGCCCGATCTTCCCGCCGACGGCAACTATTTCATCGCTGAGACGGCGACCGTGATCGGCCGCGTGCGCCTGAAGCCCGGTGCCAGTGTCTGGTTCGGCGCGGTGCTGCGCGGCGACAACGAATGGATCGAGATCGGCGAGGGCGCCAACGTGCAGGACGGCTCGACCTGCCACACCGATCTCGGCTTTCCGCTTGTCATCGGCAAGAACTGCACCGTCGGCCACAACGTCATCCTGCACGGCTGCACGATCGAAGAGGGTGCATTGGTCGGCATGGGCTCGATCGTGATGAACGGCGCGAAGATCGGCCGCAACAGCATCGTCGGCGCCGGTTCCGTCATCACCGAGGGCAAGGAGTTTCCCGAACGCTCGCTGATCATCGGCTCGCCCGCACGCGTCATCCGCACGCTCGACGATGCCCAGGTGCAGAGGATGGGAAGCGCGGCGAAGTTTTACGTCGCCAACGGCCCGCGCTTCAGGAAAGGCCTAAAGCGGATCGGCTGATGCGCGTGCCGGCTCCCCTTAGCCGGGATGTTGGCGCGCGCGGTGCGCTCGCCCTCGGCAAAAGGATCGCGATCGGTCATCGTGATTTGGCCTTTCTGGCTTTGGGACGCGCGGCCGGCTTGTCCGGTTCGGCGCCGAGCCTGGCGCTCTTGCGCAATGCGTCCCGGAGGTCGATGGGAATGCCGTGCTTCTTCAGCAGGTCGGCAAAGGCTTCGTCCGCGAGCTCTTGAAACGTCGCCATCCTGTCGCGTCCCAGTTGCTTGAGCTTGTCGAACGTGTCCTCGTCGAACGCGATCAGTTTGCGCATGATCGTGGCTGCCTCCTCGTTTCAAGCTGATGTGACGGCATTTGTTTCCGGAGCATCTGCCGCGGCTGCTGATGCTCGCGCGGAAGTGAGACAGTGTGGCTGTCAGGAGTGCCCCGATAGCATTAGCTTGATCCTGCTTTGAAGCGTGGAGCGTGTCCACGCAGAGGATCGAGTCAATGTTACGCAAGATGATCATGGCAGCGCTGGCCGTCGCAGCGGTCGGGCTCTCGGCGCCGCAGGCGGCCCAGGCGGGGGGCGGTTTTGGACATGGCGGCGGCTGGGGCCATGGCGGCTGGGGTCATGGCGGCCACTGGCATGGCGGCGGCTTCTGGCCCGGCCTCGCCATCGGCGCGGGCATTGCCGGCGCCGGCTATTACGGTGGCTATTATGGCTACGGCTCCCCGTATTACGGCGACCCGTACTATTATGGTACCGGCTATGACGACGGTTATGGCGGATGCTATGTCGCGCGCAAGCGCGTGATGACGCCATCGGGATGGCGATTCCGGCGCGTCGACGTCTGCGAGTGAGGCGGGAAGACCTGTGAGGCGGGAAGACCTGCCGGCCTGCTAAAAAACAAGGCCGTTGACGCAGTATACCGTCAACGACCTTGCCAGCCCCGGACATTGAAATCGGCTCACGCCATCCGGTGACGGCGAGCATCGCGCGGAATCACACGGGCGAATGTGATCCAGTTCACAAGTGGCGAAAATTATGTCCGCGTGGGTGACCGGCTTAGCCGCGCGAGCGCTTGCGCGCGCTGGCTTGGACGCGGTGGCGCGCCGGTTTCCTGCGGGTAACCGACGGCGTCTCGGCCTCGGTGGCCCGGGCACTGGCAAACGACTGGCGCAGGCCGTCGATGGATTCGTTCAGCGTCGCCACCTGCTCCGACAGGCGCTTGGTATCGGCCTGTTGGGCCGCGAGCAGCCGCTTCACGGTCTGGAGCTGGTCCTGCACGACCTGGAGCTGGTCGATCGATTCCTGCTGGGTCGCCTCCAGCCCCTTGGTCTTCTCGACCAGCTGCTCGGAGGCCTGGGCCGTGCGAGCCTGGAGCTGCCGTGACGCCACCACCCGGTCGGCCTCCGGCGCGGCGCCGGTATAGGCGCGCCAGATCGCAATCGAAGTCACGCCGGCGATCAGCAGGAGAAGGGCGGCGGCGGTCAGCGCAATGGGCTGGGCGCCGAGGCGAAACAGGGGATTGGACGGTGTGTCCTCTGCGAGATCGATCATCGCTGACAAAATCCAAATTGAATCTTGGTGAGTGGCGAAGACCGGCAACCCAGGGGGCCGCCGGGATGTCCCGAAAACGCAACAGTTCGGCAACAAATGGGACCAAAAAGAGGCTGAAGGCGAAAAACCAGCAATCTTCTGGCCTTAAGGCCTCTAAAGGCCCCGCCGGAGGCAGCGATCAGGGCTGAAACGGCGAAAACGGCCCGGAATAGGTCTTCGACCGTGGCGCAGCGTAGGGCCCCAGCCGGGACGTCTTCAGGCCGAGTCGCACCAGCGATTCCGCCAGTGTCACGGCGGCGGCGACGCCGTCGACCACGGGCAGGCCGTGCGTGGCGGCGAGCTCGGCGGCGAGATCGGCCATGCCGGCGCAGCCGAGCACGATGGCCTCCGCGCGGTCGTTTCGGATCGCGGCCGTGATCTCCGCGGAGATCCGTGCGAGTGCATCGGCGTTGCGCTCTTCGAGCGCGAGCACCGGGACCTCAGCGGCGCGGACGCGGGCGCAGCGCCCGGCGAGGCCGTACTTCGTCAGGTTGTGCTCGATCGGCACGATGGAGACACCGAGCGTCGTCACCACGGCAAAGCGCGCCGCGATCAGGCTCGCCATGTGGAAGCCGGCTTCGCCAATGCCGATCACCGGCGCTTTCGCCGCCGCGCGTGCCGCGTCGAGGCCGGTGTCGTCGAAACAGGCGATGATGTGTGCATCGGCGCCGTCGCGGTCGGCCTCGCGGATGCAGCCGAGCATGCCGGGGACGGCGAAGGCCTCGTCGTAAAAGCCCTCGATCGAGACCGGGCCCATCGCCGGCTGGCGCGCGTCGATCTCGGTGCCGGGCAGGGCGACGCTGCGCGCCGCAGCGGCGATCTTCGCCGTCATCGACGCGGTGGTGTTGGGATTGACGACGTGAAGTCGCATCAGATCAGACAAGCCCCTTCTCAGACAAGCCCTTTGCCGGCGTCCGAGCCCTTGGCCGCCTGCCGCTTGTTCAGCACGTGGATGGTGCCGAGCGCAAGCGTGATCACCGTGAACGAGACGGCGGAGATCACGGTGCCGAGCGCGTAGATGTCGGGGTTCGTCACGGTGGTGGTGAGGCCCTGGAGATCGAGCGGCAACGTATTCACCGCCCCGATCGCCTGGCTGGAGCGCGCGAGCTCGTCCCAGGACAGCGTGAAGCCGAACAGCCCGATGCCGATCACGGAGGGCAGGATGATCGGCAGCACGACATGACGGAACGTCTGCCACGGCGTCGCGCCGAGATCGCGCGCGGCTTCCTCGAGCCTGGGATCGAAGCGGTTGAAGATCGCGAACATGATCAGAAGCCCGAACGGCAGCGTCCAGGTCAGATGCGCGCCGAGGCCCGAGGTGAGCAGGCCCATCGAGGTCTCGAAGTTCTCGTGCCAGTGTGCCTTGATCAGATCGTCGATGATGCGGAATTCAAGCGAGATGCCGAGCGAGGTGATGATCGAGGGAACGATGAGGCTCGCGATCGCCGAGTAGAACAGGATGCTTTGCGCCTTGAACTTGCGGCGGAAGGCCATGCCGGCGGCGACCGACAGCACGACGGTGACAATCATAACGATCACGCCGAGCAGCAGCGAGCGGCGGAAGGCCGCGCCGAGATCGACGATGCCGGTGCCCTGGAACAGTTTCGCGATCCAGAAGGTGGACACGCCATTCATCGGGAAGGTGAGGCCGCCCTGCGGCCCCTGGAACGACAGCACGTAGATCGCGATCATCGGACCGTAGAGAAACAGCACATAGGCTGCGAAGAAGATCGCGAGCACGTAGAAAGAGCGCGGGCGTCCTTCCTTCATGCTCAGAGCTCCTTCTTGATGTCGACGATGCGCGACATCATGGTGATGATCAGGAAGGTGATCGCGAGCAGGATCACGGCGTTGGCCGCTGCTGCGGGGAACTGCAGCGCGTTCACCCGCGTCTCGATGATCTTGCCGGCCGCCGCAATCTGCTGGCCGCCCATCACGCCGATGGTGATGAAATCGCCCATCACGATGGTGATGACGAAGATCGAGCCGATAACGATACCGGGCTTGGCGAGCGGAATGATGACGTTCACGAGCGTCTGGAAGCCGGTGGCGCCGGCGTCATAGGCGGCCTCGATCAGCGACTTGTCGATGCGCACCATCGAATTGAAGATCGGCACCACCATGAAGAAGGTGAAGAGGTGCACCAGCGCCAGCACGACGGAGAATTCGGAGAACAACAGCCATTCCAGCGGATGGTTGATAAGCCCCGTCTTGACGAGGCCGGAATTGACGAGGCCGTTGCGGCCGAGCAACGGAATCCACGCGATCATGCGGATCACGTTGGAGGTCCAGAACGGGATCGTGCAGAGCAGCGACAATCCCATCTGCCAGGTCTTGGACTTGATGTGGAAGGCGAGGAAGTAGGCGACCCAGAAGCCAATGAAGAGCGTGAGGGCCCAGACCAGGAAGCACAGCTTCAGGGTCATCAGATAGGTCTTGCCGATCGTGCAGAGATCGGGGAGCTGCGCGATGCAGCCTTCGAACGTGTCGGTGTAGCCGCGGCCGGAGAACGCCGGCAGCAACTGGTATTCGTTGTAGTCCCAGAACGAGACGATGACGACGAACACCAGCGGGATCAGGAAGAAGGCGAGAAACACCAGCATCATCGGCCCGGCCTGGAGCCAGGAGATGAAGGACGGCGACAGGCGCGTCACTTTCGCGGCGCGCGCTGTGCCCGACCCCGGGATCAATCCCGGGGGTGCCTGTTGCAGGATGTCCTCCGACGTGTCCATCAAATTACGCCGCGATGAACTCGTTCCACTTGCGGACCATGTAGTCGTTCTCGTCCATCACCGCGTTCCAGCAGGCGACGCCGCCCATGCGGTCCTCGTAGGAGCCGCCGTCGCGCACCGCGCCGGCCTTCTCCAGCAGCGAGCCGTCGGGCGCCTTGATGTCCTTCTCGGCCGCCTTGCCTTCCATCCAGTAGGCCCACTCGTAGGGCTCCATATGAGCCTTCGCGGTGGAGAGCACGGCCGAGTAGTAGCCCTGGCGGTTGAGATAGGCGCCGGCATAGCCGGACAGGAACCAGTTGACGAACTCGTAGGCCCATTCGAGCTTGGCTCCCGACACGCCCTTGGAGACGCAGAAGCCGGAGGCCCAGGAGCGGTAGCCTTCCTTGAGCGGCTGGAAGGTGCAGGGGATGCCCATAGAGCGCACCTTCGTCACCGCCGGCGACCACATCGACTGGATCACGGTCTCACCTGAAGCCATCAGGTTGACGCTCTCGTTGAAGTCCTTCCAGAACGCGCGGAACTGGCCGGCCTTCTTGGCCTCGGTCATCACCTTCATGGTGAGATCGATCTCTTCCTTGGTCATGTTGCCCTTGTCGGCATATTTGTACTTGCCGGTGGCTTCCACGACCATGGCGGCATCCATGATGCCGATCGAGGGGATGTTGAGGATCGAGGCCTTGCCCTTGAATTCGGGGTTGAGCAGCTCGGACCACGAGCTGATCGGCCGCTTGATCAGGTCGGGACGGATGCCGAGCGTGTCGGCGTTGTACACGGTCGGGATCAGCGTGACGAATTCGGTCGCGGTCTTGGAGAAGGTCTTGGAGTCCTTGCCTTCGAGATAGAGCACCTTCCAGGGCGCGGTGCCCTGGTTGCCGATCTTCTTGCCGCCGGGCGTCTCGCCCTTGGTGAAGACGGGCGTGATGTTGTCGAATTCCTTGATCTTCCTGGCGTCGAGGGCAAGGATGTTGCCCGACGGCACCAGCTTCTTCAGCGAGAAATATTCGGTATCCAGCACGTCGAAGGAGTTCGGCTGGGTCATCACGCGCTTGGTGACGTCGTCGGTGGTCGCGGTGATGTATTCGATCTTGATGCCGGTGTCCTTGAGGCACTGCTTGGAGATGTCGTCGCCCTCGTTCACGGCGGTGCCGAGATAGCGCAGCACCTTTGTTTCGGCCGACTTCACATAGGGAAAGCCGGTGATGGCGCCGGAGCCGGCGGCAAGGCCGGCGAGACCCGCGGTGCTCTTCAATAGCGTACGGCGGCTGACGCCGGTCTTCTTGGTCGTCTCGGTCATATCGCTCACTCCTCTTCTGTGTTGCGCATTTTCTGGATGACGGCGCTATTGCAGGCGCTGCGCCTTGGCGGGATCCCAGGTGGCCAACACGCGATCGCCCGGTCGGAACGGGTGAACGTCGAAGGCGGCCTCGGGAAGGTGGGAGAACAGGGCGGTGCCGTCGTCGAGCGTGAGCGAGACGGCGATGTAGGAGCCCTGGTACTCGGTCTGGGTCAGCAGCGCTGGCGCGCCGTACGCACCGTCGGCGAACGGCACGATGCCGAGCTGATCGGCGCGCACGGCGATGAGTTTGCCGGCGTCGCTGAGGACGTTGTGGCCGCCGATGAAGCGCGCCACGAATTCGGTGCGGGGATGGTGGAAGATGTCGCGGGCGGTGCCCTGCTGCTCGATCTTGCCGTGGTTCATCACCACGATGTGGTCGGCCAGCGCCATCGCCTCTTCCTGGCCGTGGGTGACCTGGATGAAGCTGATGCCGAGCTCGCGCTGCAGCCGCTTCAGCTCGCCCCGCATCCTCACCCGCAGGAACGGATCGAGCGCGGAGAGCGGCTCGTCGAGCAGTAGGATCTGCGGCTCGGTGATCAGCGCGCGGGCGAGCGCGACGCGCTGCTGCTGGCCGCCGGAGAGCTGCGCCGGCAGCCGAGCCGCATAGGGGGTCATGGCCACCAGCTCGAGCAGTTCGCCGGCACGCTTGTGCCGCGTCGCCCGGTCGATCCCGCGCATTTTCAGGGCGAAGGCCACGTTGTCGAGCACGGTCAAATGCGGAAACAGCGCGTAGGACTGGAACATCATCGCGGTGCCGCGCTTGGCGGGCTCGAGGTCGGTGACGTTCTGCGCGCCCAAAATGATGTCGCCCTCGCTGACCGCCTCGTGGCCTGCGATCATGCGCAGGGTCGAGGTCTTGCCGCAGCCGGAGGGGCCGAGCAGGCAGCAATAGGTGCCTGCCGGGATCTTGAGGTTGACGTCGTCGACCGCCAGCGTCGTGTCGTAGCGCTTGGTGACGGCGACCAGTTCGAGAGCGGCAGGAGTGGCCATGGCGTGTCCGCTGGGAGGGCGATGCTCCGGCTTTCTCCGCAAGGTCCGTGCCAACCGCCCGGAGAGTGCCGAATTCCAAAACTGTGCAATGGAGTCAGGTCGTTAGATCGAATCCGGCGCAGCGGCGCGGCTCGCCGGGTGGGCAGTAATATGCACACAAAATGTGCTCGGATTGTATAAAGTTTCGCCTGTGATTGGATACAGCTGGTCGACTAACATTGAAAGCCGAACGTCGCCGATCGAGCCCTCAAACCCAACCCCCTCGAACTGATGGCCGCCAAGACCCGCCAGAAATCCGATGCGCCAGACGCGAGCGATCGCGTCAGCCGTATCAGGGAGGGTGTGACCGCGGCGATCCTCGAGCATCGTCTGCTGCCGGGCACGAAGCTCGGCGAGGACGAGATCGGCGAGATCTACGGCGCGAGCCGCACGCTGGTCCGCACCGCGCTCCAGCAGCTCGCGCATGAGGGCATCGTCAACATCGAGAAAAACCGCGGCGCCTTCGTCGCGCGCCCGACGCCCGCCGATGCCCGCGAAGTGTTCGAGGCGCGCCGACTGATCGAGCCCACCATCGTCGACCACGCGTGTGAAGCGGTGTCAGCGGCCTGGCTCGACCGCCTCGGCCAACATCTCACTGAAGAGCGCGAGGCGGAGCTGCGCGGCGACGCGCGCGCCTCGGTCCGGCTCTCCGGCGAATTTCACAAGCTCGTCGCCGAGATGAGTGGCCACAGCATCTATCTCGGCTTCCTCAAGGAACTGATCGCGCGCTCCTCGCTCATCATCCTGCTCTATCGCCGCCACGACACCCCGGCCTGCGGCACCGACCACCACGCCGAGATCGTCACCGCGATCCGCAAGCGCGACAAGGTGGCGGCACGCGCGCAGATGCTGTCGCATCTGAACGAGATCGAAGCCGAGCTGTTCCTGAAGGATCCCGCCGCCGACGAGACGCGGCTCGCGGATGTGCTGGGCGCATAGGCGAACCGCGGCCGCCAGCTAGGTCAGCGGAGGCGCCTGGTTTCGTCTGACGATCTTCAGCACGAGCAGGCCGGCTCCAAGGACCAGCAACAGCACGCCGACAAAGGTCGTGCCGCTGGATTCGAACGTCACGCCGACGGCCGTCAGCAGGCATCCAAGTATGATTGCGAAGAGTCCGCCGAGTTTCTTGACCAGCAGGACGTGTCCGTCACTCGTTTGCGCCACCATGTTACGCCTCGTCATTTGAGATGCTGCAAAATCCCCTCTGCCAAAAATCCGCGCTGCCAAGTGCCTGCAGTCGCGTAGATCGCGCAGGATCGTACTCCTGAGCGAAGACGTTGCAATCTGTCGTTGATCACGCGCCAAGCCGGATATTCGCGTTTTGATTTGAGTTCGACGCATGTGCGGCAGTCGCGCTTACCCATTATCTGACACCGGGCACGTTGCTGATCGCGTCGTATGGCTGATTTGCAAAATCTCACTGTGGTTTGCAAATTGACTCAATGCGGTTGGCAGGCATCAATCCGCGGGTAACATCGACACCGCGTGGCTGGCTGATGTTCGCCCCGGCGACTTGCGGCCAGAACTTGCGCGGCCGCGTATCTGCGTGGAGATTGGACATGTGGGATTTGACCACGCCGGCCGGACTCTTCAGAGTCGCCGCACTGCTCATGTCGGTTGGAACGAGCCTCTGTCTCTCGTCGCAAGCGCCGGCCCAGCAGGACTCCTCAGTCCTGTTCCGCAACGTCCGGATATTCGACGGAAAGAGCGGCGCGCTCTCCGCCGCGTCCAATGTTCTCGTCAGGAACGCGAAGATCGAGAAGATCTCGACCGTGAACATCACGGCCGACGCCCAAGCAATCGACGGCGGCGGCCGGGTGCTGATGCCGGGGCTGATCGACGCGCATTGGCACGCGATGCTGGTGCGTCCGACGCCGGCCGCGGCCCTCGGCGACGTCGGCTACAACAATCTGCTGGCCGCGAGCGAGGCGACCGCGACGCTGATGCGCGGCTTCACCACGGTGCGTGACATGGGCGGGCCCACTTTCGGCCTCAAGCGGGCGATCGACGAGGATCTCGTCGCCGGTCCGCGCATCTATCCCTCCGGTGCCATCATCACCGTCACCAGCGGTCATGGCGACTTCCGGCAGCTCTCCGATCTGCCGCGAACCATCGGCGGCATGCTCAGCCGCATGGAGCTGGTCGGCGGCAGCATGGTCGCCGACAGTCCCGACGAAGTCCGCGTGCGCGCGCGCGAGCAGCTCATGCAGGGCGCCTCGCAGGTCAAACTCACGGCGGGCGGCGGCGTCGCCTCGCCCTTCAGCCCGCTCGACGTCTCCACCTTCACCGAGCCCGAGCTGCGCGCGGCGGTCGAAGCCGCCGACAATTGGGGCACCTATGTCGTCACGCACGCCTATACACCGGTCGCGATCCAGCGCTCGATCGCAGCCGGCGTGAGATGCATCGAGCACGGTCATCTCATGGACGAGGCGAGCGCCAAGCTGATCGCGGAGAAGGGGATCTGGCTCAGCACCCAGCCGTTCCTGGATATGTCCATGGCGTCCGGGCTCGGGCCGGCAGAGCAGGACAAGATGCGGCAGGTGGTCACCGGCACCGACCGCGTCTACGCGCTGGCGAAAAAGTACCACATCAAGACGGCGTTCGGGACCGATGTCCTGTTCTCGAAGGCGCTGGCGGACAAGCAGGGATCGATGCTGGTCGCGCTGACCCGATGGTACACACCGGCCGAAGCGCTGGCCATGGCGACGTCGACCAACGCGGAATTGCTCAGCCTGTCGGGCCTGCGCAATCCCTATCCCGGCAAGCTCGGCGTGGTGGAGGAGGGCGCGCTGGCCGATCTCCTGCTCGTCGACGGCAATCCGCTCGACAACATCGCTCTCATCGAAGATCCCGCGAAGAATTTCGTCGTGATCATGAAGGGCGGCAAGATTTACAAGAACAGTCTTGCGCACTGATGCGCGCATCTGCAGGTGTGACCCCCGCGACGTTGGAGCGCTTCTAGTCCCGATGATCGGGAACCGGCTTTTTGCGGAGCGAACCGGTTGCGGTCTCCTGCACCGCGGGAGACCGCGCAGGGCTTGTCACAAACTCGGGCCTGTCATCGGCGGCGTGACTTCTAAGCGTCTCCAGGACCAGAAAGAATTTCTCGGCTAGCATGAGGCAAGCTCGCTGACGCGTTCATCTCGGTTTCGAGAACGGCAAGATTCGCTTGTCAATTCGATCACTTGCCGCGCTCGGCAGCAATCTAATTCATGACATCACGCCGGATTGTGACAGCGCCTGCTGGATTTTTGCATTCGACGCTTCGTGTGGACGATGACGCGCCATGACGTAACGTTACTGTTTCTCGCGGGCCATAGCGGCTATATGCTGTCGCACTGTCATCAAACTGTCATGTTACCGTAAATGCTGAAGTCAGACGCAACAGCGGCTCGCAGAACTCCGGGCGCGCCGGATGGGAATCCTGTCCCGAAGGACAACAAGCGAGCGCCATACGTCGCCGGCTTCCTGCGGCAGGTTGAACCGGCCGAGACCGGCGCGGAACCTGCGATCGAGGGCGCCGTGATTGACCAGACGCCGTTGCAAGACACGACGCTGGCACTGGAGCCGGCTCAGTCGAACGCCGGCGCGCGTCCCGCTGGAGAAATCGAGCTCAAGCTTCTCGTCGATGCCGATCGCATGGCGCATTTCAACGCCGCCCCGGTCATCGTGGCCAACGCGCGTAACAAGGGTTCGCGAAAACATCTCAAATCCGTCTATTACGATACGGCCGAGCGTGCGCTCCGGCGCAGCGGCCTGAGCTTGCGCGTACGCCGGAGCGGCGCGCGCTTCGTGCAGACCGTGAAGACCGACACGGCGGACGATCCGCTGCGCCGTGGCGAATGGGAGGCGAGCGTTCCGTCGCTGGCGCCGGATGTCGCCCTGGCGATGCCGTTCATTCCGGAGAAGCTTCGCTCCCACCTCGAAACACAGCCGCTCGAAGCCGTCTTCACCGCCGACGTCCATCGGCATGCGAGGATCGTCGATCTGCCGTCCGGGACGGTCGAGATCGCCTTCGACCAGGGTGTGCTGACGGCCGGCGACCGGTCGATCCCCGTGAGCGAGATCGAGCTGGAACTCAAGAGCGGCAGCGCGAGCACGATCTACGAGGTCGCGCTGCGGCTTGCGGAGCAGGGGGCGGTGAAGCCGTCCATCCGTGCCAAGTCGGCGCGCGGCTTCGAACTTGCCGCGGGCGCGCCGCCCTCGGTACGCAGGCCCCGCAAGCTTCGCCTCGATCCGTCGGTCACGCTCGACGAAGCCTTCGCGACGATTCTGCGCTCCTGCTTCCTTCATCTGCTTCAGTCGCTGCCGACGGCCGAGGACGGGCGCAATCCGGAAGGCGTCCATCAGCTGCGCGTCTCGCTGCGCCGGCTGCGATCGGCGCTGGACCTGATGCGATCGGTCGGCGCCCTCAGCAATCTCGACGCGCTGCGGTCGGAAGCAAGTTGGCTGGCGCAGGACCTGTCCGCCGCGCGTGACTGGGACGTGTTCCAGCTCGAGACCTTGCCGACGATCGCGGAAGCCTGTGCTTCGGTTACCGGCTTCGATGCATTGGGCCAGGCAGCGGCCAAGTGCCAGTCGGAGGCCTATCGCAAGGCGCATCAGGCGCTCGACGATCGCCGCTGCGCGGTTTTCCTGATCGGCCTCGGTCACTGGATCGAGACTCGGGGCTGGCGCAACGACGTTGCCGCCGAAGATCTCGGTCAGCTCGCCGAGCCCGCCGTCAACTTCGCGCAGCGCATCCTGTCGGAGCAGTATGCCAAGGTGCTCAAGCGCGGCCGCCGGTTCAAGTCGCTCACGATCGACGAGTTGCATCGGGTGCGGCTCGCGACCAAGCGGCTGCGCTATCTCAGCGAGTTCCTGCTGCCGCTGTTTGCGGATCGCAAGTCCGCGAGGAAATTTGCACACCGGCTCGCCGGTCTGCAGGAGGAGCTCGGCGCCTTCAACGACATGGCGGTCACGGCCTCATTGCTCGATGGACTTGATGCGGAGCCCGACAGCGCCATCGCCGCGGCGGCGATCGCCGGCTGGCAGGCGCGTGCATCGATCGGCGTGCAGCCGTCGTTGCAGGGCGCGTGGCGGGATTTCACCGCCGCGCGGGTGCCGTGGTCTCGCCAGGCCTCGCAGGACTGATCGTGCATCCCCAAAAAAGTTGCGGCCAGGCTTTGGGGGAAGCCTGGCCGCGCGCGAACCGGTCGGGGACGGGGAGGGGTGGGGATGTGACCGGGCCGCGTAACTCGTTTGTTCCTGACTGCTAGTCCCTGGCGCTGGCGGTGGAGACCGCCGGCTTTGTGTCGCCGAGCGAGACCCAGACATTGGGATCGCTCTGCGACTGGCGCTTGACGAAGCGGTAGCCGGTCTCCGTCCAGGCAACGACGTTCTCGTTCTGATTGTCGAGAACGAACTCGCCCTTGTCGGTCTTCACCGTCAGCACCGCGTGCCCTTCGCCCTTCTTGTCGCGCACGACCGTGATGAGCAGGGCCTCGCGAGGCCAGCCGGCATCCATCAGCATCTTGCGCTTCAACAGCACGTAGTCTTCACAGTCGCCGTAGCCGTCCGACGGCAGTGACCATCTCTCGACCACGCCCCAGTGCTCCTGGTCGGTCAAAGGCTTGACCGTCTCGTTGACCCAGCGATTGACCTTGACGAGGTCGCGCCATGCGGCCTGCGACATCACGATGTCGCGCGGCTGCGTCGGCCCGCCCTGGCACTGAGCGGCATTGTCGGCACAGAACTCGACCCAGCCGATCGGCGCGCGCGTGGTGTCGCCGAGGCTCGCGTAGAGCAGACGGTTCTCACCGGCCTGCACTGTCGCGCTGATCCCGAAGAGCATGGCGGCGATCGCCAGCCTCTTCCCCTGTCCCGTGAAATCAAACATTGCGGCCCCCGTTTCTTGTTGGGACCACATTTCGCATGGAGCTTTTGAGTTGCCGCTAAGTCAGTCAAGTCAAGTCGAGACGAATACAAGTAAAACTCGCGGCGAATTCGATCTATACTTGAATCGAATTCGAATAAAATTCGAGATGACTGTAATTGATTCAAATTTTAGGAGTTAACGCGGAAACGCTGGCGGAACTGCTGCGCCGAGGCGCAAACAGGTCCCGCGTTAACCCGCACGGACCCGTCACCGCGCGCGAAAAAGGCGGCGTCCGCATCGCGGAGGCCGCCTTTGAGGCTGGAAAATCAGTGGTTTTGGCGCGCGTTCGCTTTACCGCGCGGTAACGCTCTCTTCGAGTGTCTCGACCGGCTGCTCGTGCATGAACTCCAGCGCGAAGCCGTCTTCGAGGTTTCGGACCACGCGGCCCTGGACCCGGCCGAGCAGCACGATCGATTTCAGCGGCGGGCGGTTCTCGGCGGCGATGGCCGCTCCCGACAGCGACAGGTCGATGATGCGGCAGGTCATCTTGGTGCCGTCCTCGAGCGTAAGCACCGCGATCGGGTTGCGCGGCACGATACGGTCGTGGCGGCGGTCCTCCGGCAGGTTGAGGATGTCGCGGTTGGCGAGCCAGGTGAGCTGGGCGGCGAGCTTGTCGCGCTTCCTGGGCGTTGCCCCGATCGTCATGGCGAAGCCATTGTCGATGATGCGGGTGATCTTGCCCTCGACGCGGCCGATATGGTCGAGATAGGCGACCACGCGGTCGCCGACATTGCCGATGCCGGGGGCGAGCAGGGCCAATCCGCCCGGCGACATGTTGATCACCTGGCAGGGGAATTCCCGGCGGTCCGGCAGCATGTAGCGTCCGAGCAGGTGCACCTTGACCCGCTGGAAACGCCGACGCTCCTCGGCGGCCGGAAGAAGTTTTTTGTTCGCCAACGCCATTTTCAACACCCGACCCCCCGCCCGGGCGGAGTCCGGCACGACCCTAAGGTGCATAGGGTTAATGCCGCGTTAGGATCGGGCGCGCCGGTCACGGACGGACACAATACGCTCGAAGAGCCACATCAGCGGCCGGTCAGGCCGGTCCTGTTCCCTGCCGATACAACCACAGCAGCAGCGTCAGCAGCACCGCGGCCGAGAGCCCGAGCGACCAGTGAATGCCGATCGCAGCTCCAAACACGCCGACGGTAATGCCGCTGAAGGCCCTCATGCCAAGTCCCGCCATATTATAGAGGCCGACGACGCGGCCGCGGATGTCGGACGGCGCGTTCAGCTGCACCAGCGCCTGTGCCATGGTGTTTAACGACAGTTCGAAGAAGCCCGCAAAGAACAGCAGCACGATCGCGACGGGATAGACCCGCACCGCGGCGAAGCCGAGCAGCGCGGCGCTCCACAGCATCGCCAGCAGGATCGCGGTGCGCGGCGTGCCCTTCAGCCGGCCCCAGGATTCCAGCGCGATGCCGGCGAGCAGCGCTCCGGCGGCATCGGCCGCGAGCAGCACGCTGTAGGACACGCCGGGGTCGCCGTGGCCGAGATCGCCGGCATAGCCGGGCATCTGGGCGTGATAGGCGTTGCCGATCATGAAGGAGGTGAGGCCGGCGAGCCACGTCATCGCTGATAGTACCGGCTGCGTGCCGATGGCGCGGATGGTCAGCGCGATGTCGGCAAGGCCGCGCACGGCGAAGCGACGCACGGCGATGCTCTTGTCGCGCACCGGGGCCCAGAACAGCCAGAGCAGCATCGGCAGGTAGAACAGCGTGTTGAAGATGATGCCGTGCGAGGGGCCGAGCGTCAGCATGATGACGCCGCCGACGGCAGGACCGACCAGGATGCCGAGATAGCGCGCCATCGCGTTCAGCCGCACCGCGCTCGGAAGATCGGCCGGGCCGACGAGGTCGTAGAGCAGCAGCTGGTTCGGCGTCTGCCACAACACGCCGGCGCAGCCGTGGATCACCAGCAGCAGCATCGCGTGCCACATCTGGATGCTGTCGGTGATGAAGAAGAAGCCCCAGCCGCTCGAGGCCACGATGAACAGCAGCATGCCGCACTGGATGATGCGGCGCGGATCGAACCGGTCGGCGAGCCCGCCGACCGCGACCGAGAACAGCAGGAACGGCAGCCAGTGCGACAGCACGGCAAAGCCGCCCAGCGTCGGCGAATTGAATTTCTGGAACACCACCCAATAGCTGATCACATGCTCGATATTGTCCGCCATCATCGCCAGCACGTAGGCGGTGAACTGGAGCCGGTACGGCACCGACTTCATCGCCGCGAACGAGCCGGACGCGACCACGGGATTTTGGGGAAGGGGATTCAAGCGGGCACCTGGGTGGGACTTGAGCGTCCCTACACGTTCGTCGGTGGGCGCTCAAGACACTTGGGTGTGTGTCCTCGTAGCCCGGATGAGCGAAGCGATATCCGGGGCCGATGCTCCCGCATATCGCTTCGCTCATCCGGGCTACGAGCCCGCACCTTGGCACGCGCGCCCATCTCACATACGCTTTGCCCAGCCCGCACCACCAATCATAACAGACGGGCAGCGAGGACACACCATGGAGCACATCCGCGTCTGCACTCACGCAGGACCGGGCTCGGAGCCTGTCATCCGCACCGTGCCGTGGCCGAAGGTCGGCCGCAAGGCCGCGCTGATCAAGATCGGTGCTTGCGGGGTGTGCGGCACCGACCTGCACATCCTCAAAGGTCACTGGCCGAAGCCGCTGCCCTGGCCGTTCACGCTGGGCCACGAGCTCGGCGGCGTCATCGTCGAATGCGGCGAGGAGTTTTCCGAGGACTTCATGAGCAAGCCGCTGACCGTCGGCTCGAAGGTGATGATCCCGCCGCTGATGCCGTGCGGCCGCTGCTATTACTGCATCCATTACCCGCAAACCGCCAACAAGTGCCTGACGCCGGTCTATTACGGCCGCTATCTCGGCTTCGACAAGGCGCCGCACATGTGGGGCGGCTGGGCCGAATATGTCTATGTCGACCTCGACATGCTGCCGGGCACCAAAATCTACAAGCTGCCCGACGACATGTCGTTGCGGCTGGGCGCACTGTCGGAGCCGCTGACGTCCTGCATCCGCGCCTTCAACCGCGCCAGCCGCGCCGGCGGTTTTTCCTGGGGCGACACGGTGGTGATCCAGGGCTCCGGCCCGATCGGCATCCTGGCGGTCGCGGCCGCGCAGGAGATGGGGGCAGGGCGCGTGATCTGCGTCGGCGCGCCGGGGGAGCCGCGGCTCAAGCTCGCCCGCGCGTTCGGCGCGGAGGCGACGGTGAACATCGAGGAACTGAAATCACCGCAAGATCGCATCGCGCGCGTGCGCGAGATCATAGGCGGCTTCGGCGCCGATCTCGTGATGGATTGCTCCGGACATCCGACCGCGGGCCCCGAAGGCATCGAGATGCTGCGCGACGGCGGCACCTATGTCGAGATGGGCCAGTTCACCGACGCCGGCTCGATCGACACGTCGTGGCACCGCATCTGCACCAAGGACCTCAACGTGCTCGGCTCCTGGGGCTTTACCGCCAACGATCTGCCGCTCGGCGTCGACATGCTCTACCGCACGGCGGGCAAATATCCGTGGCTGAAGATGCAGACGATCTATCCGTTCACGGAAGCGGGCGTCGCGCAGGCGGTGAAGGACGCGATGGCGATGAAGACGGTGAAGTCGACGATCGTGCCGTGGCCGGAGCTGGTGGAATAGCCGATGCCGTCCATCCCCCGCTCATGCGGGCTACGTGCTGCGATAATCCCTGAACCTCGTAGCCCGGATGGAGCGAAGCGTAATCCGGGATTCTCCCCCGTGGCTCCCGTATTCCGCTACGCTCCATACGGGCTACGTGCGAGCGTTTGGAATGAAGGATACGACGATGGACGAACAGACGCCCGAACCAAACCCACGTACTCGCTCCCCCTTCCATGCCATTCGCGCGATCGACTACACCGTGATCTTCGTGCGCGACATGGCGGCGATGCGGCGCTTCTACGAGGGCGTGCTCGCCTTTCCGCTGCTGCGCGAGCTCTCGCCGAACTGGATCGAGTACGGTCTAGGCGGCAACACGCTGGCCCTGGCAAGGCCGAGCCGAAGCGCGGCGGACGCGCCGGTCCCGCCCGGCACTGCATCGCTGCAACTGGCCTTCAGGGTGTCCGCGGCCGAGGTCGACCAGTGCGCCGACGAGCTGGTTCGGCAGGGTGTTGAGCTGCTGTCGCCGCCGACGAACCAGTCCTTTGGGCATCGGACGCTGTTCTTCCGCGACCCCGACGGCAACTTATTGGAGGTGTACGCGGAGATCTGAGCGGGAGCCGATGCCCAAAAAGTTCCATCCGATATCCCCGAACTATTCACGCAGGGGTGAAACTTAAGCCCAAGTTCCGGCTTTCACTTCGCGGGAGAGGTGCCGTGAAGCGAATCCTGAAACCTGTAACTTACGTCCTGGCTGCGATCTACTTCCTGGTGGATGCGGTCTTCATGGCCGTGGCGCGGCCGATTTCGCGCTGGATCGGGCGGCACTTCGAATTCAGGCAATTGCGCGCCTGGATCAAATCGCTGCCGCCTTATCCGTCGCTCGCCCTGTTCTCCGTGCCCGTCATTATTCTGGAGCCGGTCAAGCCGGTTGCTGCGTACCTCGCCGCAACCGGTCAGGTCCTGAGCGGTGCCCTGACTTTCATTGTCGGCGAATTGCTCAAGCTTGTGCTGGTCGAGCGCCTGTTTCATCTCACGCGCGACAAGCTGATGCGAATTCCCGCTTTTGCCTGGAGTTACGGAAAATACGCGGACGCGAAGGCGTGGCTGCAGGCGACCGAAGCCTGGCGCGCCATCCGAGCCCTGGCCCGCGCGGCCAAGGATGCTGTTGCGCGCGCAAGAGCCAGGCTGGTCGGCAGCTTCAGCAAACTGGCGACCTCCAGGGATTAAGGCCGCGCCAGGCGCGTTGCCCGCTATGCCAGCTTGCGCGCCGCGGCGGTTGCCTTGTCGCCCGTGTTCGGTGTGCCGGTCGGCTCGATCAGCATCAGGTGAACCTCCTCGCGCGCCACCGGGCGATGCTCGACACCTTTGGGCACGACGTAGAGTTCGCCCGGACCGAGCGTCACCGTGCGATCCCGCAATTCGATGTCCAGACGGCCTTTGAGGACCAGAAAGAAATCGTCGGTGTCGTCGTGCTTGTGCCAGGTGAACTCTCCCTTCACCTTCACCACCATCACGTCGCAATCGTTGAAGGTCGTGATCGTGCGCGGCGACCAATACTCCTGAAAGGTCGCGAGTTTGTCGGTAAGCGAAATCCCGTCGGCCATGGGCCCTCCTGTGCTATTCCGTGAGGCACGATTTGGGATCTAATCGCCGCCGCGACAAGTCTTGTATTCGGTCGATTGCGCGATCCTGGCTGCCGAGATCCAAGGGCGCCGGCTAAGTCAGCGGGGCGACGCGCCCGTATTGATCTCGCTCTCCTTCACCACCGCCGCCCCCACCACCTTCGTGCCCTCCAGCTCCCGTACGATCCGATCATCCGGCCCCACGACACCGAGATCGAATTCGCGATCCGGCGTGACGAGGACCACGCGCTGGCCGACGATCACGACCACCGTCATGTCGCAGGTCTCGCCTTCGGCGGCCCATGCGCGGATGTCGTCGGCGAAGGGCTCCTTGCGCCAGGCGTCGGGAAAGCCCGGGTCGCATCGGACTTCGATGCCATCCTCCGACGTGGTCAGGACCAGCTTCGACCGGCTCGGCTTCCAGCGCTCGTCGAGGAGATCGTTGACCAGCCACAAGCAGGCGAAGCTCTCACATTCGGCCGGACGCTCGGCGTAGATCACGCAGCCGCGGCCGGGCTTGCAATGCCGGCACCAGGCATTCGCGGGCTTGGCCAGCGTCTCGATGGCCATCACCTTGCAGCAGAGCGTGCAATCGCCGCAGGTGCGTTTGACGGAAGAGGTCATGCGCGCATTCCCGGCACGTCCAATCGCGCACAATTTAAGCGAGGCGGCCGCGAAAATCAGCTGCTTTGGGGCAAAAGCTCACTATATGCAGCAAAACGGCCCGGAAACGCTGGATGTAGTGGGTCGAGCGGCCGGTAAGCTTATTCGCGATGTCGCCAAAGCCATGCGTCATAGGCATGGTGATTTGCCCGCGCTTGGCGTAAAGAGCGTCCAAATCAAATCACCACGCGTGCGGCCGGACCATTTGCCGAGCACGCAGCTTCAGGTCGCGCGGCTCGACGTTCCGCGCCTGGACCAACCAAGGTTTATCCCGTGTCATTCCCGACCATGAGTGCGCCGCTCGCCCGAGCTTTGGCCGAGCGCAACTACGACCGTCCGACCCCCGTTCAGCTCGCCGTGCTCACCGAGGAGGCCGCGGGCCGCGACCTCCTGGTTTCCGCCCAGACCGGCTCCGGCAAGACCCTCGCTTACGGATTGGCCCTGGCCAAGGATCTGCTTGATGGCATCGAGCGGTTCGAGCGGGCGGGCGCGCCGCTCGCCCTGATCGTGGCGCCGACCCGCGAGCTTGCCTTGCAGGTTCAGCGCGAGCTGGCCTGGCTGTACGAGCACGCAGACGGGCGCGTCGTCTCCTGCGTCGGCGGCATGGATCCGCGGCGCGAGCAGCGTGAGCTGGCGGCCGGCGCGCACATCGTCGTCGGTACGCCTGGCCGGCTGTGCGATCATTTGCGCCGGGGCCGCCTCGACATCTCCGAATTGAAGGCCGTCGTCCTCGACGAGGCCGACGAGATGCTCAATCTCGGCTTTCGCGAGGACATGGAGTTCATCCTCGAGACCACGCCGGAGACGCGCCGCACCCTGTTGTTCTCGGCGACGTTTCCGCGCGGCATCGTCGCGCTGGCCAAGCAGTATCAGCAGCAGGCGTTTCGGATCGAGGTCGCCGGCGACGAGGGCGGTCACGCCGATATCGAGTATCGCGCGATCCGGATCGCCCCCGCCGATGTCGAGCACGCGGTCGTCAACGTGCTGCGCTTCTTCGAGGCGCCGAGCGCCCTGGTGTTCTGCAGCACGCGCGATGCCGTCCGGCATTTGCAGGCGGCGCTGCTGGAGCGCGGCTTCTCCGTCGTCGCGCTATCAGGCGAATTGACGCAGAACGAGCGCACCCTGGCGCTCCAGTCGCTGCGGGACGGGCGGGCCCGCGTCTGCGTGGCGACCGACGTCGCCGCCCGCGGCATCGACCTGCCGAGCCTCGACCTCGTCATTCAGGCCGACCTGCCCAACGACGCCGAAGTCATGCAGCATCGCTCGGGCCGTACCGGACGTGCGGGCCGAAAGGGGACGAGCGTCCTGCTGGTGCCGCCCGCACGGCGGCGGCGTGCGGAGCTGCTGCTCAATCTCTCAGGCATCGATGCGGTCTGGGGAACGGCGCCCCAGGCGGACGAGATCCGCAAGCTCGATCACGAGCGCATGAAGGACGTGCTGTTCACCGAGGAGACGACGCCCGACGATCTGGCGCTGGCACAGGCGTTGTTGGCCGAGCGCTCGGCTGAAGACATTGCCGCCGCGCTGGCGCGGCTTTATCGCGCGCGGCTGCCGTCGCCCGAAGACATCATCGATCCCGGCGAGCGAACTGGCCGGCCGCGCAAGGATCGCGGTCGCGACAATGTCCGGGCACCGGGCGGCGATGATCGCCCCGAAAGGGCCCGACCCAAATCGGGGAAATCGTCGTCGAAGCACGGCATGGCGGAGGGCAGCGTCTGGTTCCGCGCCAATATCGGACGAAGAAAGAACGCGGAAGCACGCTGGCTCTTGCCGATGATCTGCCGTCGCGGCGGCATCGACAAGGGCGACATCGGCGCCATCAAGATCATGGATACGACGACCGAGTTCGAAATTTCCGAGCGGGTCGCGGACTCCTTCGCTGCCAAGATCAAGCGTCCGGACAAGGAAGACAATATCCGCCTCGAACCGATGGCGGATGCGCCGCAGCGGCAAGCGCCTTCGGAAGAGCGGTCAAAGCCGCCACGGCGCGAGAGCGGCGACAGCGATCATCGTGAACGTCGCGACGATCGCCCGCGCGAGGCGGGATTCAAGCCGCGCAGCAAGGCTTTCGGCGAGCGCGGGCCGAAATTCGACGATGCTCCTGCTTTCGGGAAGAAAAAGAAGCATAAGAACAAGCCCGGCCACGCTGGACAGCCGCCCGCGGTCACTGCGTGGCCCGTGAAGGGCGCGCCCGGAAAGAAGACAAAGAAGAAGCATCGGGGCTGAGCCGAGGCGCGTCACGTCGCGGCGAGGTCGCGGAGCATGTAGGTCGCGCTTTCGCCGTAGCCTGCGAGCTTTGCGCGCAGCTCCGCATCCGCCGTGACGGGCCGAAAGCCGAAACGTTCCCACAGCGGCCGCGTGGCGTAGACCGAGACCAGCGCGAGAGCGGCGATGCCCGACGCGCGCGCAAGTTCCTCCATCTTCGCGACATAAGCACGCGCTGCGCCGCCACGATGATCCGGCAGCACGGCGACGTCGTGCACATAGAGGCAGTCCGCGTCATCGGGCAGTCGTTCGAGGAATCCATCGAGCGGCGGAATCCGGTGCCGACGCCAGGGATGCGATAGTCCGTAGCCGGCGATCTCCTCGTCCGTATTGAGCACACGGCAGCCATCGGGATAGAGCCGCATCTTCTCCGCGAACACCTCGGGGCGTTCAGGCAGATCGGGATGGATGCGCGCGGCGATCGTGCCGATCGCGGGCAGGTCGGAGATGCGCGCGGGACGCCAATGCGGCTTGCTCATGTCGGTCCGTCGTTCCGTCTCACTCATTCCAGTTTATTCCGGCGCGATGATGCGTGCAGCGAAAAATTTCTTTGCCGCGCGCAGAGGAATACGACGGCTCGCGCGGCGTCCTACCCATGCAAGCCAATTGCATGACAGGAGAGACCATGACGACATCCCCGATCCGCCTTGCGCTCACGCTCGCCGTGTCGCTCGCAATCATTCCCGCCGCGTTCGCCGCGCCGCCGACGAAAACCGGCAAGACCGACAAGGGCAACGTGCTCACCGACGCCAAGGGCATGACGCTCTACACCTTCGACAAGGACGCGGACGGCAAGTCGGCCTGCAACGGTCCTTGTGCGACGAACTGGCCGGTGCTGAAGGCCGAGGCCAGCGATGCCGCCGGCGACGGCTACACCATCATCACGCGCGACGACGGCTCCAGGCAATGGGCCTACAAGGGCAAGCCGCTCTATACCTTCGCCAAGGACACCAAGCCCGGCGACATCACCGGCGACGGTTTTCTCAACGGCGCCTGGCACCTGGCGATGCCGTGAGCGATTGACGGCACGGGCCTGATATCGCTGTGGCAGGCGACGTCGGGCCCGATAGCGCAGGCGGCGTCTCGGGCGAGGATACTATCGCGCCGGGGGAGGGCTGGTGGCCGCTTCCGGCAGTTCCGGCGTGGCGTCCTTGGGGTCGTACCAGCTTGCCGCGTCCGAGCGCCAGATGTGAGCGCGGGCGGGGCCCGCGACCGGCGTATCCAGGCATCCCATGCGCAACAGCACATTCGGCTGCGCGATCCGTTCCGCCATGATGTGCGAGCCGCAGCGGGTGCAGAAGCGACGGAATTTGCCTGGCGAGGACTCGAATGCGGCGAGCAACTCGTCGCCGCGCACCCACCGGAACGCCGCGCGTGGCACCGGCATCACGCTGGAAAACGCCGACCCGTGCGTCTTGCGGCAGGTCTGGCAATGGCAATGCACGAAGGGTGCGGGCTCCGCATCCACTTCATACGCAACGGCGCCGCACAGGCAACTTCCGGTCAGCATGCTCTCCCCGCAGGTCAGTTCTTCCACGGAAGGCAGTCTAGTCGCGGAGACGGCGGCGGTGAAGCAGCGCAAACGATCGCCTTATGCGTGCGATTTACAGTGCGCAAACGGCGCCGGGCACGCGTAAGTCGGACCGCGCGCCTTGTAATCCATGGTTTCGTAGCCATTTCGGGCTGACATCCAGCCGAAAGGGCGTTTCGAATGAAGTTCCGTGTCGGATTCGAAATGCTCTACGATTTCCCGCAACCGACCCCGATGATCATGGTGCTGGGCACGCATTTCACGCGCGCCTCCGATGTCATCGTGCCGGACTTCCTGACCACCATGCCTGCGGTCGAGATCACACCCTATCGGGACATGTTCGGCAATTGGTGCAGCCGCATGGTCGCGCCGGCCGGCCGCATGCGCCTTGCCGCCGATGGCGTGGTTCGCGACAACGGCCTGCCGGACCCGGTGGTTGCGTCGGCGGTTCAGCACAGGATCGAAGAGCTGCCTTCCGATACGCTGGTTTACCTCCTCGGCAGCCGCTACTGCGAGACCGACCGGCTCTCGGAGATCGCCTGGAAGCTGTTCGAGAAGACGCCTCCGGGGTGGGCGCGGGTGCAGGCGATCTGCGATTTCGTTCACGGCCACATCGCTTTCGGCTACGAGCATGCACGCGCCACCAAGACGGCATGGGAGGCATACCAAGAGGGCAAGGGCGTCTGCCGCGACTATGCCCACCTCGCCATTGCGTTCTGCCGCTGCATGAACATTCCGGCACGGTATTGCACCGGCTATCTGAGCGACGTCGGCACGCCGCAGCCTTGGGCGGTCGGCGATTTCGCCGGCTGGTTCGAGGCCTTCATCGGCGGCCGCTGGCACACGTTCGACCCGCGCAACAACGTGCCGCGGCAGGGCCGCATCCTGATCGCTCAGGGGCGCGATGCTTGCGACGTTCCGATCACGCAGACCTTCGGCCCGAACGAGCTGGCCAGCTTCAAGGTCTGGACCGACGAGATCGCATGATGGCCGGTCATTTCCATTCGCCGGCGAGCTTGGTTCACGCAGCCGGCGCCGGCACCAATCCGTAGCGCAGCATCGTCTCCTTCATCTTCACGGGATCGGGTGGCGCGCCGGCCGACAGGAGCGCTGCCATCTCAGTGAAATATTGCGGTCCCAGCACCCCGGGGCTCAGGATGCACAGGCATGTCGCAGGCCCCGTCGAACGGTTGGTAAAGCCGTGCACGATGCCGCGCTTGATGAAGACTGAGGCTCCGGGGCCAAGGTCGGTCTGCTGGCCGTCGATCGTCCAGGTCGAGACGCCGGACAGCCCGTAGATCGTTTCATCCCAGCGGTTGTGATAGTGCGGGATCGGCATCCGCGCATTCGGCTGCAACGTCATTTCGAAGATATCGACGCTGCCGCCGGTGTCGTCCTTGCTGTGCAGGAAGCGAAGCTCGAGCGTACCGAAACTGATGATGTCGGGCATGGCTGTTTCGTCCAGGTGAGAGAGGCTGCATCGAGATCGCGGCGCTCGCTCACGTCGAAACGAAATCTACCGCAGCCCTTCATACACGATCAGCCCGCGTACGACCGGCCAAATTTGTCGCACAGGGTCCGTTGCAGGCCGACTTGCCGGCTGCGCAGGCGGCTGAACATTCCGGCTCAAACGGCTCCGGGGATCGACGCCTCTGAATAGCTCGCCGGCGCTGATCTGAAGTTGGCGCATGCAATTACAACAACTTTAAAGACGCAGGATTCTCGCTGCGCCGCTTCGTCGCATTATTCGAATTAATTCAAATCGAGAGTCCGAAAGCGAACCGAAGGGTCGACTTTCGTAGGGCATAGTTGGCTCCGGCAGGGGGCGAGAGCGCAATATCCGCAGCAGCATCCCACCATCGTGGAAGTTGAGGAAGTGGCGTCCCCATCCGGACGCGTCGGGGAGTCTTCAATCCATTATCTAGTTTCGCTTGAAAGGATGAAAGCCCGTGAGTGATGCCGATATGAAAGCCGAAACGAATGCCGCTCCGCTGAATGGGACGGCGAACGGAAATACAAAGCTCAAGTTCGACATGCCGTTTTTCAACATCCAGGCCATCTTCGGCGATCTCGCCGCGCCGGCCGCGACACGGGCCAAGGCAAATTTCGAGCAGATGAAGGTGACGTCCGAGGAGATCACCACGGCTCTCTGCGACGCCTGTTCGACCAATGCCAGGCGTTCCGCCGATTACGGCACCAAGCTCATCGAAATATCCAACACCAATACCAGCTCCGCGCTGGAATTCTTCTCCCAGCTTGCGGATGCGAGGTCGTTTGCGGACCTCGTGAACCTCTCCACCGCACACGGTCGCAAGACCTTTGAAGCGGCTTCCGCCCAGAACCGGGAGCTTTGGGACCTGGCCCAGAAGGTCGCGACCGAGACGGCCGAGCCGATCAAGAACAGCTTCAACCGGGTACTGCGTAAGGCTGCTTGAATCGAAGCTGCCGGCCACGTAGATCGGCTGGACGAGCGTCTTCGCGAGAAGAGACGCCGTCCAGCCGATGGCGGCCGGCCTCGCCGTGAGGTGATGCCAAGCTGGAGGGAAATCAGGATGGGTATGGTGATGATCAAGTGCCCGGAAACCGGGAGCGCTATTCCGACGGGCATCGAGATGGATGGCGACAGGTTTCGCTGCAGTGCGGTCTTTTTTGCGCGCACCTATTGCCGGATGTGCGCGGCGACGCACGAGTGGTTCGCCAGGGAGGCCTGGGTCTACGAGTCGGTCTTGGCGAACGGGAAGTCCGGGGGCGGGCAGCCATTCCGCGCCGGCGCGGCGTGAAGGATCCTTACCGCGTCCTGCGACACGATCCGATCGATCCTGCGGCTCATCACCTTGTAGCATTCGCAAGCGACGGCCTCGAGCCGTTGCCTGTCGATTTCGAGCTGGCCGCGCCGATTGGATTTGATGGCCCTTGATGCGCGAAGTGCGCTCACGACGTGCGTGACCGTGGTGCGCCGGACGCCGAGCAATTCCGACAGCGTCTCCTGGGTCAGCGGCAGGATGTCACCGCCATCCGTCCGGTCGTGAATGTGAAGCAGCCAGCGGGCGAGGCGCGCTTCGACGGAGTGCAGCGCGTTGCAGGCCGCCACGTGCAGGAATTGCGTCATCATCGCCCTGGTCACAATCTGAACCGCGCTTGCGATGGCGGGACTGCGTTCGAGCGCCGCTTGAAATCGCGCGGGTGAGATCTGCAGTGCGGTCCCGGCCACGCGGACAACCGCCGTCAGGGGAGATCGGACGGGGCCGAGCGCCGTCATGAGTCCGACGGCGCCGTCGTTGCCGATCACCGCGGTTGCCGCCGTCTGTCCGTTCGGCAACTCCATGATGAGGGCGATCGCGCCGCTGCAGGGGAAGTAAAGGTGCTCGATCCGGTCGCCCGATCGAACGAGGACTGCGTCGTGCAGGAGCGGTACTTTTCGAAAATGCGGTGCGAGCAAAGCGAAGTCGGCCGGCGGTAACGCAGCTAACAGGCGATTACCAACTCTTGTCGCGCGCTCCATCACGGGAGTAGCCCCTCGACGGAGGCTCGGCGGCGAGCGAATGCATCGTCACCGGCCGAGCCGCGTTGCCGCGACGACGCTTGCCACGGCAAGTGGACCAACGCATTTCAACAGGCAAGGTTCCAATGACGGATCGCGCGCCCGCGCGCCGGCGCGGTTTGACTTTCAATCGACGCGCGCGCTGAAAATCTGGTCGGCCGTTTGCAAAAACTGCGCGCCCGACACGAGGGCTGCTCCTAGCGCAACCCCTCATACACCATCAGCCCGCGGGCGATCTGCAATTTGCGGATCGCGCGCGGCAGCAGCTTCTCCGGCTGGTGCAGATAGCGCCAGGAGGTGAGGGTGAACGGGCCAAGCGCGCCGCATTCGTCGTCGAACGGTGCGAGCACGCCGGTGACGCTGACAGGCGTGTGCGGCCGGGCGTTGAAGGGCAGCAGCAACAGCTCCAGATGGGCCTTGCTGCCGTCCTCGCGCGCGGCGGTGACGCCGGCGATCGCACCCAGCGTCTCGTCGGCGACGACAGTCGTGATCTCCCCGATCTCGCTGCGGCTGGCATCGGTGAACAGCGCCGCAAAGCTCTGGTCCTTGAGGTCGAGCCCGGCAAGCGCGCAGACGCGGGTGCCGGCGACGCGGAACGGGAAGCCGAGTTTTGGTTCGCAGGACAGCACGAAGATGTCGCCGAGCAGGCCGCGGACTGCGGCCGGGTCGATGTCGGCCCGGTCAGGGGCCCGCGCAGTGCCGCGCTTCTTGTCCCAATATGCGAAGAACGCGCGGCTCGACGGATGTTTCATGACTGAACGCTTACCCCGGGGCGCAACCTCGCGGGACAAACCTGTCCCGCTTCAGTGCACCCGCGATCCCTTTGTTGTTGTGCAGGAGGGGATTTGCAGCGTCCATGCCGCGAGGGCGTTTTAGCCGCTCCGGGCGGTGTCTTTGCGTCGTTAACGTTAAATTAACTATGCGCTTTCCGTGTCCCGCAGCCCTGCTATGGTGACCGCGGTCGCAAGCCTCGCCGCTTTTCTCCAGGTTCTCGGCGGGGCCTGTACACAGGCGTCAAACAGTTTGGTCACGGGCCGCGGGGAGGGGTGGGGATACACCTTATTCCTCTGGCAACCGGAAGGCCGACACGGACAGGCAGGGCTTTCCCAGGGCCCTGCCTTTTCCTTTTGTGCACTTGCGCAAGGCCGGCAAAGGCGACTATCTCCAAGCGTATCGCTCCGATCGCGCCTGAAAGCGAGCTGCCTTGGATTCCCCGCAAGATTCTTCGCCGCACGATCCTCAGCCGGACGTGCCGGCCGTCGTCGAGGCGGCTCCGCGCGAGCCGATCCTGACGCTGCCGTTCGCTCTGACCGCCTATATCGTCCTGCTGGCACTGATCCATCTGCGGGTGCTGCTGCCGCCGGAACTGGAGAACTGGACCATCGACGTCTTCGGCTTCATCCCGAAGCGCTACGATTCCTCGCTGCTCAATCTGCAGATCCCCGGCGGCGCCGGCGCCAAGGTCTGGAGCTTCGTCACCTATTCGCTGCTGCACGCCAATCTGACCCATCTCGGCTTCAACGTGCTGTGGCTGCTGCCGTTCGGCAGCGCGCTGGCGCGGCGTTTTGGCACGATCAGGTTCTTCCTCTTTCTGGCGGTGACGGCGGCGGCCGGGGCGCTCGCCCATCTCGTCACCCATGAGCATGCGGTGGCGCCGATGATCGGCGCTTCGGCCTCGGTGTCGGGCGCGATGGCGGCGGCGATCCGCTTTGCCTTCGTCCGCGGCAGCTTCCTGTCGTTCAGTCGTTCGGACGCCGATACCGCTGCAAGGGTTCCAGCCCTGCCGCTGTCGCGCGCGCTGCGTGACGGGCGGGTGGTCGGCTTCCTCGCGGTGTGGTTCGGCGTCAACATCATCTTCGGCGTCGGTGCGATCGGCATCGATGCCGAAACCACGAGCGTCGCCTGGCAGGCGCATATCGGCGGCTTCTTCGCCGGCCTGTTGCTGTTCGCGCTGTTCGATCCGGTGCCGCGCGTGCGAAACGATGCTGCGGATGCGTCATCACGGGACGTTTCAGACCGAGTTTGAAGCGGCGCTTGCGGCGCGGCCCGAATTCATCCATCATTCGCGCGAAGAATGTTCCGAAGCGACAGGCCGCTAGCGGCGATGCTTCGCAAAGCGCCTGAAGCGTGAAACCAGCGCCTAAACTGTTAGTTGAAGACTCGAGGAACAAGTCCCGACTGCCGAAAGGCGGACGGCTCCGATTCAGGGAGGCGACAATGACGGTACGTTCCATTCTCAATACCAAGGGCCACCAGATCATGAGCGTCGAGTCCGACGCCAAGCTGGCCGCCGCGGTCAAACTGCTCGGCGAGAAGAAGATCGGCGCGGTGCTGGTGATGGACCAGAGCCGGCTGGAAGGCATCCTGTCCGAGCGCGACATCGTGCGCGTGATCGGCGAGCGCGGCGCCGGCGCGCTGGACGAGCCGGTCTCCCAGGTCATGACCCGCAAGGTCGTGACCTGCAAGGAGACCGATACGGTCGCCGAGCTCATGGAGACGATGACGACGGGCAAATTCCGCCATCTGCCCGTGGTCGACAACGGCAAGGTGGTCGGCCTGATCTCGATCGGCGACATCGTCAAGCGCCGCGTCCAGGAATACGAGTCCGAGCAGGAAGCCCTGCGCGACTACATCAAGACGGCCTGACCGCCGTCATTCGCCGGCTTTGGGCGCCGCGCCCTCGGGCGGCGGCGCCAGCGCATGGATCGCCTCCTGGATCGAGTCCAGCGCACGCTCGGCGGCGCGGGTGCCGAGCGCGATGAGGTCGTCGGTGCGGTGGAAGTCGAACCAGCCGAACTGGCCGACCCGCGGCGTGATCAGCAGGTCTGGAGGATCGCCGGCGAGGCGGGCGCGGGTGATGCGGTCCTGCATGATGTTGAAGGCGTCAACCATCACCGAGGAGAGACCGGGCCGGTCCCCGCCGCCGAAGAACTCGCGTTTCACCGTCTTCTCGGGCGAGAAGAATCTCGGGAAGCGCCGTTTTGACGTCGTCTCTTCGGCCGCAGGGGCGGCCGGTCCGGGTGCCGCGCCGTGCGAATAGACCGTCGTCGAATAGGTGAAGATGTCGCTGGAAAGATTTGCAGCGATGACGATTTCAGCGCCGAGCGCCCGCGCTGCCGAGACCGGCACCGGATTCACCAGCGCGCCGTCGACCAGCCAGCGATCGCCGATCAGAACGGGTGAGAAGATGCCGGGCAGGGCGTACGAGGCGCGCATCGCGTCGACCACGCGGCCGCGTGTCAGCCAGATCTCGTGGCCGGTGCGAACCTCGGTCGCGACGGCGGCGAACTTGATCGGAAGGTCCTCGATCAAGGTCTGGCCGCACGCTGCCTCGAGCCGGGTCGCCAGCTTCTCGCCGCCGATCAGACCGGAGCCGTTGAGGCGGATGTCGAGATAACCAAGGATGTTGCGCATGCCTTGCAGACCGCGGCCCCACTCCTCCAGCGTATCGAGCTTGCCGGACGCGTAGAGGCCGCCGACCACGGCGCCAATCGAGGTGCCGACCACGACGTCGGGCACGATACCGTTGGCGAGCAAGGTCCTGATGATGCCGATATGGGCGAAGCCGCGCGCTGCGCCGCCGCCAAGGGCAACGCCAATGACCGGCCGGCGGATGCTGCCGAGGCCGATCTTCTCGCTGTTCGAGCCATTCGCGCCGCGGCCCTTCAATCTGTCCAGCACCAGAACTCTCCTACGCGTGGCCAGCCCGCACCACCAGATTAGGCATAGCACCTGCTCCGCGCCAGAACCGGGGCGAAGCATGGTTTATGCCGCTTTGGAGAGGGCGCTGGGCAGGAGTATGGCGAGGGGCGGTTGCCTCCTGTCTAATCACGCAGGCGTCAACCGGGTTCCATCAACCGTAGCGGGGCCGTATTTACTGGGGTATCAGAGGCTTGAATTTGCCGCGTTTTCGGTGAAAAGCAGGTGGCATGACTCTCGGGGGTGACGGCATCAGCGGATGGCGGCGCAGCGTATCGCTGCTGCCGGTACTGATCCTTGCCGCGTGCCTCGTTACCCTGGGTCAAGGCGTTGCCCAGGCGCAGCTTTTCTCCGATCGCCCGCCGCCGGTGCCCCCCGCGTCGGTGCCCGACCCCGGCGGCGCCGTCAGCCTGGCGCCACCCTCCGGGCCGGGGGCGGCTCCCCCCAGCCTGCCGCCGACCCTGATGCAGCCGGTGTCCCCCAGCATGCCGCCCCCCGCGGTCACGACCGTGCCGCCGGCCGCGCCGCTCAATGCCGCCGTGCCGGGACAGGGCGTGCTGTCGCTGACCGCCAAATACGGCAAGGACACCCCCCCGATCACCAGCGGCCTGGTCTGGCGCGTGTTCGCCGACCGTCCCGACGAGAACGGCACCTTCAAGCTGATCCGCGAGGATCGCAGCGCTACGCCCAACATCGTGCTGCCGCCCGGCAATTACGTCGTGCACGTCGCCTTCGGGCTCGTCAGCGCGGTGCGCACCGTCAGTCTGAAGGCCGAGACCGATCGCGAATCGTTCGTGCTGCCGGCTGGCGGCCTGCGCATCGAAGGCCGTGTCGGCACCAGCCGCATTCCGCAGAACCAGATCTCGTTCGCGATCTACAAGGGCAGCCAGTTCGAATCCGGCGAGCGCGCCTCGCTGGTGCCGAACGTCGCGGCCGGCGACGTCGTGCTGATACCGGAGGGCACCTACTACATCATCTCCAACTATGGCGACGCCAACTCGGTGGTCCGCTCGGACATCCGCGTCCAGGCAGGCAAGCTCACCGACGTCACCATCACCCACCGCGCCGCCGTCATCACGCTCAAGCTCGTCAGCGACAAGGGCGGTGAGGCGCTCGCCAACACCGCCTGGTCGGTGCTCACCCCAGGCGGCGACGTCATCAAGGAATCGATCGGCGCCTTCCCTCGCGTCGTGCTCTCCGAAGGCGAATACCGCGCCATCGCCAAGAACGAGGGCAAGGTCTACGAGCGCGGCTTCAACGTCGTCAACGGCGTCGACGGCGAAGTCGAAGTCGTCGCGCGCTAGCTGATTTCTCCGCGATTCCAACACTCACCGAATTCGCTAAAGCTTCCGCATCGTCATGGCCGGGCTTGTCCCGGCCATCCACGCCTGGCCACACGGCACGAGGGACGTGGATGCCCGGGCCTTCGCCTCGCCGAAGCGGCTTCGGCTGCGCAGGCGGGACAAGCCCGGCCATGACGAGCTTGTGGGGCCGCGCGACTACGCGTTAACCGTCACTTCCGATATCGCAACGCCTCCACCAGCACGGCAAACGCCGGGGTCGGCTGCCGCCGGCTCGGGTAATAGAGGTGATAGCCCGCGAACGGCGCGCACCAGTCGGAGAGCACGCGGATCAGCCGGCCGTCGGCGATCTCACGCTTCACCAGATCGTCCGGGATATAGGCAAGACCAAGCCCAGCCAGCACGGCATTCATCCTGAGCAGGCCGGTGTTGAACACGAGCTGGCCGTCGACCCGCACCTTCATGGCGCGGCCGCGCTTCTCGAACTCCCAGGCATAGAGTCCGCCATAGGTCGGCAGGCGCAGGTTGATGCAATTGTGCTCGGTGAGATCCTGCGGCCGCTTCGGCTTGGCCCGTGCGGCGAAATAGGCAGGTGAGCCGACGACGGCCATGCGCATCTCCGGTCCGATCCGCACTGCGATCATGTCCTTGGCGACCTGCTCGCCGAGTCGCACGCCGGCATCGTAACGCTCGGCGACGATATCGGTGAGGCCGTAGTCGACGACGAGCTCGACCTTGATATCGGGGTAGCGCGGCAGCAGCTTGGCGAGCGCCGGCCACAGGATGGTCTGCGCCGAATGTTCGCCGCTGGTGATGCGGACGGTGCCGGCCGGCGTCTCGCGCAGCGCGGTCAGCGCCGACAGCTCCGCGTCGATCTCCGCAAAGCGCGGCCCGATATTGCGCAGCAGGCGCTCGCCGGCTTCCGTCGGTGCGACGCTGCGGGTGGTGCGGGTGAGCAGCCGCAGGCCGAGCCGCTCCTCCAGCGCGCGTACGGTGTGGCTGAGCGCGGATTGCGACACGCCGAGCTGGGCGGCCGCGCGGGTGAAGCTGCGCTCGCGGGCGACCGCGAGGAAGGCGAGGAGGTCGTTGACGTTGGTGCGGGCCATTCATGAATCCGGATCATGAGTACATGCCGGTTTTATCACCTAATCGCAGGCTCGCGCGCGACCTAAATTCGCAGCCGGACGTGATTTCAAGGAGAACTTGCGATGCAGATGCGCAAACTGGGCAAGAGTGGTCTGGAGGTCTCGGCGCTTGGCCTCGGCTGCATGGGACTGAGCTATGGCTATGGCCCGGCGACGGAGACCTCGCAGGCGATCGCGCTGATCAGGACCGCCTTCGAGCGCGGCGTCACCTTCTTCGACACCGCCGAGGCCTATGGCCCCTTCGTCAATGAGGAGCTTCTGGGCGAAGCGCTGGCGCCATTCCGTGACAAGGTCGTGATCGCCACCAAGTTCGGCTTCAAGGGCGGCAAGGTCGAAGACGGGCTCGACAGCCGGCCCGCCAACGTCAAGGCGGTGGCGGAGGCCGCCTTGAAGCGGCTGCAGACCGACCGCATCGACCTGTTCTATCAGCACCGCGTCGATCCCGACGTGCCGGTCGAGGACACCGCGGGCGCGGTGAAGGACCTGATCCGCGACGGCAAGGTCCTGCATTTCGGCCTGTCGGAGGCGGGCGCGCAGACCATCCGCCGCGCCCATGCGGTGCAGCCCGTGACCGCATTGCAAAGCGAATATTCGCTGTGGTGGCGCGAGCCGGAGCAGGAGATCCTGCCGACGCTGGAAGAGCTCGGCATCGGCTTCGTTCCCTTCAGCCCGCTCGGCAAGGGATTCCTGACCGGCGCGATCACCGAAAGCACAACGTTCGACAAGAGCGACTTCCGCAACATCGTACCGCGCTTCTCATCCAGCGCACGAAAATCGAACCAGACCCTGGTCGATCTGCTCGGCGAGATCGCAGCAGCGAAGAAGGTGACGCCGGCGCAGATCGCGCTGGCCTGGTTGCTGGCGCAGAAGCCGTGGATCGTGCCGATCCCGGGCACCACCAAGCTGCACCGGCTCGAGGAGAATGTCGGCGCGGCCGCGGTGACGCTGTCGGAGGCGGATCTCGCTGCGATTGCGGCAGTGCTGGCCAAGGTCGCGGTGCAGGGTGATCGCTATCCTGCGCATCTCCAGGCGCGAGTCGGCCGCTGACATCTCGCATCAACGCCCGGTGAGTGTTCGCTTACCGGGCGTTCTCGTCCTGTGTTCGGATTTGAATACCACTGTCAGCGCTATCAAGCGCTCGAACGGCCTTAAAACACCGGAAGCATCGGCTTATTCCACAGGCGTCGCGACTTCGTCACAGCCGGTGCAAGATGCGCGTTTTCGACAATCAATTTTATTCTCTTTCCATCCTGCTGCGTTATATGTCGAGCATCCGTCTAACGGGGGAGGCCGGAGCAGGCGTGTGCGCTTGCGAGACCGGCAGGAGCAGGGACCAAGCCCGTCGGCATGTTCGAAGTGATCCTCACCAGGCGTAAGCGGTTTGGCTGGCGATGGCAGGTGTGCGACCAGTCCGGCAAGATATTTGCCGACGGGTTCGAGCGCACCCGGCCGTCCGCCAAATATCATGGCGAGCGCGCATTGTTCTTCCTGTTGTCGCAGGCCTACTTGCGCAACCGCTCGGCGGCGTCCAGCGAGGACTAACAGCGTCCGCAGTTCCGTAGCCCGGGTGAGCGGAGCGATACCCGGGACAGCTCGTGCCGAGAATCCAGGATGTCGCTTCGCTCATCCGGGCTACAAGATCAGACATCGACCACCAGCTTGCCCTTCGCCGCATGATCGCTGATCAGCGCATAGGCCTCGCCAACGCTCTCCAGCGTGAAGTGCCTTGCATCGAGCAGGGGCACGAGCTTGCCGGCCTCCACCAGGCGTGTTGCCTCGCTCATGATCTCCCCGTGATGCGCGCGACCTTCGCCTGTCAGCAGCGGCAGCAGTGTGAACACGCCGGAATAGGTGGCCGCGCGGAACGACAGCGGTGCCAGCGCATGCGTGCCCCAGCCGAGCGCGCTCACGACATGACCGAAGCGGCGCACGGCTGCGAAGGAGGCATCGAGGACCTTGCCGCCAACGGTGTCGTAGACGATGTCGAAGCCGCGCCCGTCGGCGTGCTGCGCAACGTAAGTCTCAACCGCGATGTCGCGGTCGATGAAGACGGCGCCAAAGCCTTCTATCGTGGCGCGCTGCGACGCTGAGCCCGTCGCGAACACGTTTGCTCCGAACGCATGCGCGATCTGGATCGCGACATGGCCGACGCCGCCCGCACCGCCATGGATCAACACCTTCTGGCCGGCCTTCAGCGAGGCGCGGTCGATCAGGCCTTCCCAGGCCGTGATGAAGATCAGGGGCAGGGCGGCGGCCTCGCGCATGCTGAGATTGGCGGGCTTGGTTGCCAGCAGATCGGCATCGACGCTCGCGAATTCGGCGAGCGATCCCGGCACACCACCGACGCCTCCGGTCATGCCGTAGACCTCGTCGCCCGGCTTGAAGCGCGTGACGTCGCGCCCGGTGCGTTCGATCACGCCGGCGAGATCAAGGCCGAGAATCGCAGGCAATGAATGGCGCGCATGCGCCGCCGCGCCGGCATGGATCTTGGTGTCGAGCGGATTGACCCCGCTCGCGCGGACCCGGACCAGCACCTCGCCGGGGCCGATCGCGGGCGTGGAGATGGTTGAGAGCCGCAGCGGTGCGTTGTGGGCTTCCAGAACGGCCGCGCGCATCGTCGATGGTCTCGTCATGATTGTCTCGCTCCGTTGTCGGCCTCCAATATGCCCATGATTTTTTGCATGGGAAGAAACGAGGATGTACGATCGTCGTGCATTTTTGTATGAGGGCCTCCGATGGACTGGAGCGATCTGCGCATCTTCCTGGCGATTGCGCGCGAGGGTACGCTCGGCGCTGCCGCGCGAAAAATCGGTCAGACCCAGCCGACGATGGGCCGGCGGCTTCGCGCGCTCGAGACGGCGCTCGGCCAGACGCTGTTCCAGCGCACTGCCGACGGCTTTGTCCTGACCGACGAGGGCACAGCCGTGCTGCGTCATGCCGAGCGGATCGAGGAGGAGGCGCTGGCGCTGGAGCGGCATGCGACCGGCGCGGAGACGCAGCTCGACGGCTTGCTGCGCCTCTCGTCGTCGGACTGGTTCGGGACGGTGATGCTCTCGCCGGTGATCGCGGCCTTCGGCAAGCGTCACCCCAAGGTGACCGTCGAGCTCCTGACCGATGCCCGGCTCTACAGTCTGCCGCGCCGCGAGGCCGATCTCGTCTTCCGCATCAAGCCGTTCGACGAGCCGGACGTGATATCGAGGAAGCTGCTCCATATTCCGTACGCGCTCTATGACAAGAAGGGTAGCAAGCCGCCGCGCGCCGGCGACGGTCATGGCGCTCGCGTCGTGACCATGAATGCCGAATTCGCCGACATGCCCGATGCGGTCTGGCTGAAGCGCACGCTGCCGAAGGCCGAGGTCGCCTCGCGGAGCAATAATCGCCAGGCGCAGGCCGAGCTCTGCGCCGGCGGCGGCGGATTGGCGGTACTGCCGCGCCCGCTCGGCGACAGCGACCGCCGCCTCGTCGCGCTCGACATCGGCTCGACGCCGCCCGGTCGCGACACCTTCGTCGGGTATCACCGCGACCTCAAGCGCCTCGGCCGGCTGCGCGCGATGCTCGACCTTGTGATCGAACGGCTGGCGGGGTGATGGTCTCGTAGCCCGGGTGAGCGAAGCGATACCCGGGACCGGCGGTGATCGAGAATCCCGGATGTCGCTTCGCTCATCCGGGCTACAACACCTTGCGTTGCCCGTCGGGCAAAACACGCAAGATGCCGGTCAACGCGCGGTCGCTAAAATATTCCACTTTACCGAAATTCGGAATTGGCGGATAGTGCGCGCACTCCGGCCCAAGGAAGAGGGGCGTATCGCGATCGTCACGAACGCGGGCCGGGCGGCGGTGGACGTGGGTCACATCGGCGCGAAAGGCATCGCAGGGCGGGCAACCGTGAGCGAAGGCATCGCGCGCACGACCGGTGTGATCGGCGTACGGCCAAATCGTGTCGTCCTGGCGCCCGGGGTCTGTGCGCCAAGTCTTGCGGTGATGGGTGNGGNCCGACCGGACCGCGCGCATCAGCCATCCGCANGGCGACGGGGGCAATAGTGCATCGCTCCCCGGGGAGAGCACGACATAAGCCGTTCCAACCATCCGCGCAGGGAAGGCCGGGATGCTCCGGTTGCCCTGTTTCCCCGCTGTGCATCGTAGCGCAATCCGCGTTTGGCATGGCGGCCAATGGGAGCCAACCGGCTCCC
>NZ_AXAB01000045.1:0-82999 GCF_000472645.1 Bradyrhizobium sp. WSM2254
AGCTTGGCTTGTAGCCGACCTGCCTGCCACGGTTCCGCCTCAGCTCCCGAGAGATCGTTGATGGCGGGCGATCCAAAGCTGCCGCGATTTGCCCGACCGAGTTGCCATTGGCCGAAAGGCGGGCAATCTCGCATCGATCGTCAAGGGAGAGCTGTTTGTAAGTCCGCCCCATGGCAACACCTCCAGTTGGAAGTGTTGCACTTCGTTTGTGAACTCAGGGGACCCATAACCACGGGCCGGCGTGGTTGCGGGGACTGGTGGCTCGCACGTCGCCCTACAACTGCGCCTTGGGGTAATGGGTCCTGGCTTTCGCCAGGATGACCGCGGAGAGGACGCTCGAAACCCTCAATCCCGGCTTGCCGTCGGCGAAATTCGCGGCTATGTCGTGTCCCTCACGCTCCCTTCGTCTAGCGGTTAGGACGCGGCCCTCTCAAGGCTGAAACAGGGGTTCGATTCCCCTAGGGAGCGCCAAGTCCCCGATATTCTGCGACATAATGCGATGCGACTTCGCTCGGGGAGTGCTACCCCGCTCGACAACGGATCGATCGCACAGCCCGCCCAGCATTTCGCGCCATGTTGGCTTGCCAATTCGCGAAGGATCGCGTGAGGCCTCGCCGGTACAGCCAGTGATGGATTGGAACGGGAGTTTAGGTACTTCAATTGGTTAGAAGGCAGCTTGTGCACGAAGTGTACCGCGACGCCCCTGCGCTGGCGTTATCGCGTGGCCGGCATGGACGTGCTTTCGCGCTCCCTGATCTGGAACCCAACATCGATCCTGCTTGATGGAGGAGGCTCTCCATTGATCCGCTGCAACAACACTTCCGCGATCTTTCGCCCCATGCCGACGCGATCGACCTGAACGGTGGTCAGAGTGGGAATCACGGATGATGCGATCGGCAGATCGTCGAAGCCCGCGATCGCCAGCCGATTGGGTACCTCGATGCCGCGCCGCTGACATTCGAGAAGGCCTCCGACCGCCATCACATCGGTCGCAAAGAACAATGCATCGATGGCATTGGAGGACTCCAGCGCCCAGGCGATGGCATCGGCTCCGCCCGTGAAGCTGTTCTCACATTCGATCACCAGCTCAGGCTGAGCGCTCTGTTGTTCGTTGCACGCTGCACGATAGCCTACCAATCGATCTCCGATGCGATCATTGAGATCGCGCTTGACGGTCACGTGCCCGATACGCCGATAGCCGCGCAACGCGAGCAACAGGGTCAGCTCCCTGGCGGCTGCGAAATTCGAATAGCCAACGACTGTGTCGATCGGATCGTCGGTCAAATTGCTTCCTTCGATGACCGGTATGCCGCTCGCGCCCAGCAACTCGCGGGTTCTTTGGCTATGCCATGTGCCGGTCACGTAGAAGGCGTCGGGACGCCGCGCGAGGAATGCCGCGACGATTTTTTCCTCCATGTCCTGCGAGTAGCCCGATGAGCCGATCATGACCGTCGCTCCGTGCTCATGGAGGACTTCCGTCATTCCCTGAATGACCTCGGAGTGCTGGGAGTACCCGATCACCGGGATGATCGCCGCGATGACGCCGGTCCGGTTGGCAGCCAGGCTGCGGGCCACGAGATTGGGCACGTAGCCGAGCTCGCGGATCGTCGCCAAAACCCGGTCGCGCGTTTCTGCCGCGACGTTTTGCGAGCCGTTGAGGACACGGGATACGGTTCCGGCGCCGACCTTGGCGTGGCGCGCAACATCCGCGATGCGGATCGTGGCATTTCCGCCTTTGACGGTCTCCTGGGTCAAACTTCACCCTTCGTCCAATTTGCCCGCATGACGCGGGCCCTTCCTTGGGCGCTCACAATAGTTCATGGAAGCGCTTCCAAAAAGGCTTGACTCGGCTTGAGGGTGTGGATATTAGGGCATGGAAGCGCTTCCATCAAAGTAAAAGCAGCGCAAATATCTGCCAACCGGCACCTAAGGGAAGAAACGAAGTCATGGCGATTACTCCGACACGCAGGAGTCTCGAAGGACAGACCGCCATCGTGACTGGAGGTGCTCGCGGCCTCGGTTTGGCCATTGCCCAGCGCCTGTCGGCCGACGGGTGCCGGATCATCCTCTGGGATCTGGATTTCCCAGACCTCGATGGATCGGCAGCGGGCTTCACGCCGCTGCTCCAGCAATCCGTTAATGTTGCCGATCTGTCGGCGGTTCAGCTCGGCTTCCAGGATGCGCTGGCTGCCGCGGGCTCCGTTGAGATCCTGGTCAACAATGCCGGGATCAACGGCCCGATTGCCGCCGCCTGGGAGTACCCGATCGAAAGCTGGGATCGCGTCCTCGCGATCGATCTGACGGGCGTGTTCTATTGCTGCCGCACCGTGGTTCCTCACATGCGTGAACGGGCCTACGGCCGCATCGTCAACGTAGCTTCGATCGCGGGCAAGGAAGGTAACGCTGGCGGCAGCGCCTACGCAGCCGCCAAAGGCGGCGTGATCGCCTATACGAAGTCGATTTCTAAAGAGCTCGCGAAATCCGGCGTGCTGGTGAATTGCGTCGCGCCGACAATGGCGGAGACCGATTTGCTTCGCGAGATGACTCCCGAATTTATCTCCACGATCAAGGCAAAGATACCGATGGGGCGCTTCATAACGGCTCCCGAAGTTGCCGCGATGGTCGCGTTTGCCGCGGGCCCCGATTGCAGCTTCACCACCGGCTTTACCTTTGATCTGACCGGCGGTCGCGCGACCTATTAGCCGTGCGCGTTGATGTGCGGCTCAGCCGCAGTTTCAGTCGCCGCGGAGCGAATAACAGAGCGAAACACATCGAACTTCGTGACGCCGCAACGTGATGTCTCTCGCAACACGGATTGGAAGTGAGGCCGAACACAAGATGCCTTCCATCTCCACGATAGCGCAGCGGTCGGATTCAGGGCGAGGCCGAAAAGTCTTTGCGGCGACACCATCGCGCGTCCTCGCGCAGAGAGGCTGGCTGACGCTGTTCTGTGTGGTCCTGGCCGTTTTTGCGTTGATGCCGCTCGTGGCCCTCGTGCTCCGCGGCTTCCTTGAACCGCAGGATGGACGCACCGTCTTCTCCTTCGACGCGCTGCGCAACGTGCTGAGCCAGTCCGGCTATTGGATGGCGACGTGGAACACCGTCGTGATCTCTATCGGCGCCATGATGCTCGCGACGGTGATAGGTGTCGTCCTGGCCTGGTGTCTCGTGCGCACCAACGTTCCGTTCGCACGCACGCTCGAGCAACTGGCGACGTTGCCGATCTTCATCCCGCCGTTCATTGGTGCCTTTGCCTGGGTCCTGATCGGCGCACCGCGGGTGGGGCTGTTCAACCTCCCGGCGCGGGGCCTCGGGCTCGGCGAGCCGATGGACATCTATACCTACACCGGCATCATCTGGACGACAGGCATCTACATCGCGCCCTACGTCATGATGATCGTGGCGGCGGCGCTGCGGAACATGGATCCGAGCCTCGAGGAGGCCGCGCAGGTGTGCGGGCTCAGCCGCGTGCGCACCATGCTGAGCGTCACGCTGCCGGTGGTCGCACCGTCGATCCTTTCTGGAGCCGTGCTCGCCTTTGTCATCAGCATTGGGTTGTTTGGCACGCCTGTGCTCCTCGGCATGACCAAAGAAATCTACCTGATCACGTCGCGGATCTATCTGGAATTGCAGCATTTCCCGCCGAGCTTCGGGATCGTTGCCGTGCTCGCTATTTACCTGATGCTGATGTCGACGGTCGCGAACATGTTGCAAAGCATTGCACTGCGCGGCCGTTCCTTCGTCACCGTAACCGGCAAGGGATTCCGGCCCAAAATCATCGAGCTCGCTGGCGGTCGCCATGTCGTCTCTGCGATCATTTGGCTCTATCTGGCGCTAACTGTCGTCGGACCAATCGTCATCATCACCGCGGCGGCTTTTTCGACCTTCACGTGGTCAGGCAAGTTCACATGGGGCAACGTTGCCTATCTGTGGCAGTCAGAAGATGTGCGGGCGACAGTCGTCAACAGCCTGCTGATTACGGTGATCGCTGCAACGGCGGCGACCGTGCTGGGGCTGGCGGTCGCCTGGATCACGACACGGACCCGGATGTGGGGGCGTCGGCTCGTTGAACACGTGGTGCTCCTGCCGATGTCCGTTCCGAGCCTCGCGTTCGCGCTCGGAGTCAGCTTCTTTTGGCTTTGGATGCCGTTGAGCATCTACGGAACGATCTGGATCATCATTGTCGGCCTCATCGGTCGTTATGTGAGTTATTCCGTTCGCACCATTACCAGCAGCCTCGTTCAAATCCATCCCGAACTCGAGGAGAGCGCACGCATCTCCGGATTCGGCTGGGGCAACACGATGTTCCGCGTGACGTTGCCGCTGGTGATGCCGGCGATCATTTCGAGCTGGGTCATGGTCTACAGCATTTTCATCTCCGAGCTGTCGATGGTTCTTCCGCTCTATACGGCGGATTCGCGGACCTTATCCATCCTCAGCTTCGACACCTGGGCGGTCGGTGAATTCTCCACGGTTGCCGCACTTTCATTGCTGCAACTCGTCATGGGCGTGGGCGTCATGTGGACGGTGACACTCATCACAAAGCAGCGGCAGGTCGCAGCGATTTGAGCGTGGAGCTCCACGGGAGAGGTAAGAGATGAGCGTTCGAGTGGAAGGGCTGACGAAGGCATTCGGTCCGTTGCGCGCGATCGACGATCTGAGCGTCGGATTTCAAACCGGAAAGATCTCTGTGTTGCTGGGAGCCAGCGGCTGCGGCAAGACGACGACACTCCGCTGCATTGCCGGGCTGGAGCGACCGAACAGTGGCTCCATCAAGATCGACGACGATACTGTTTTCAATTCTGACCGCGGCGTTGATGTCCTGCCGGAGAAGCGACGTCTCGGCATGGTGTTTCAATCGTATGCCGTCTGGCCGCACCTGACCGTTGCCGGCAACGTCGCCATGCCGCTGCGAGCGCAAAAGCTGGCCAAAACTGAAATTCAAAAGCGTGTGCGCGACACACTCGGGATCGTCGGTTTGAGCGATCAGGCGGAAAAGAGCGCCATGAAATTGTCCGGCGGCCAGCAGCAACGGGTTTCGATTGCCCGGTGTCTGGTGGGCAACCCGCGACTCATCCTGATGGACGAGCCTTTGAGCAATCTTGATGCGCGGCTGCGTGTCGAGATGCGCCATGAGATTCGGCAGCTGCAGCAACGGATCGGCGCCACGATCCTGTTCGTTACGCACGACCAGGAAGAGGCGATGTCACTGGGCGACGAGATCTTTCTCTTCAATAAAGGGAAGGTGGTCCAGAAGGGGCCGCCAGAGGACCTGTATTTCCGGCCAACGGCACGCTATGTCGCGGAATTCCTGGGCAAGGCAAACCTGTTTCGGGTGGCGATACGCCCAAACAACGACGGCGCAAGTGTCGCCGCGTTGCCGTCCGGTGAAATCATTTCGCAGGGGCGGATGGCGAATGCGTCCTCGCAGCGTGATGCCTTGTGCATGGTGCGGCCGGAATCCTGGCGCGTCACGAAGGGCACCGGTTCCGGGCTCTCGGCCAACGTTCAAGAAGTCACGTTTGTCGGCGACCGGCGGGAGTTGCGCGTCGACACGCCAATCGGACCGCAATTGGTTGTGACTTACGGATACGAACGGTTCGCCGTCAACGACCAGCTCTCACTCTCCATCGCGCCCGAGCAAGTCCATCTGTTCGACAGCGAGGTGTAGCCCTACGAGGCTTTGGAGTGTTCCGCGCCAGAGCGTCGTCCGAGCCCAAATCGTAGCGGGATAAGGCAACAACCAACCAAATCAATGCACAGGGAGAAGAGCGATGGAATTGGAAAAGTCGCGCCGTAAGGTACTTCACGGTTTTGCTGTCGCGGGGATCCTCGGCGCATTGGCCGGATTGCCGACAGCCCAGTTGGCTCGCGCCGCCGATGCGACACTCGTTGCGGCAGCGGAAAAAGAAGGCCAACTGGTCGTCTACGGCGATCCATTCACCGTTCCGTTGTTGCTCAAGGCGTTCGGCGCCAAATACCCGAATATCAAAGTAACGTCTGCCACGGGCGATGCGTGGCAGATATACAATCGCTTCGTCGCCGAGAATACCGCCGGAAGGCCGTTGTTGGACGTGATGTACCAGGCTGAGGATACCGTCATCACGGCGAAGACGTCTGGTTATTTGGCAGACTTCACCAGCGGCGAAGCCGGGAGCTTGAGCAAGCTGGGTCTGCCACCAGGTGGCGGCTATGTTCGTGGCAATGGCAACCTCATTCTGTTTGCCTACAATCACGAATCCATGGCCAAGAAGCCATTGCCGAAGGACTGGACGGATTACATCACCCCGCCGGCCGATTGGGACGGCCTCGGCGCCATGTCCAACCCGGGCTCGTCCTCGGCGACATTCGCGACCGTTGCGGCAATCTATCAGACATTCGGCGCTGAAAAAGGCGGTGCAATCCTCAAAGGCTTCCGCAGTACCAAGGGTGAACTGAACCCGTCGATGGGCGTGATGGCCACGAAGCTGCAAACGGGCGAAAGGCCGCTCGACTTCTTCAACATCACGACCGCGGTGTCCGGCATCATTGCCAAGGGAGCGCCGGTCACGATGGCTGTGCCGGCGTCCGGTGGCGTCGCTCAGTTCAACGCGATCGGCATCAGCAAGAACGCGCCGCATCCGAACGCGGCCCGTCTGCTGGCCGATTTCGCACTGGGTCACGAGATGCAGACGATCTTCGCCGAAGCCGGTGTGTATCCGGTGCGCAATGGCGTCGCCTCGCCAAAGGGCATCCCCGTGCTGGCCGACGTTAAGCTCCTCGATCTGGATCTGGAGAAAGCACTCAAGGATCGTGACACCATCTTGAACTGGTGGGCGGCAAGCACCGGCTTCAGCTATCGCTAAGAGTTGGCGGTGAGGCAGCCTGTGACCGAGATCATCGAGCCGCAGAGGGAATTGTAGATGAAAAGCGAAGTTGCACTCAGTCAGGTCTCGATCGCCAATCTCACTGTTGGTCGCGTTGATCCGGTCGAATTCATAGAAGGGGCTGCAGCAAGCGGCTTCGGCGCGGTGGGTCTCTTGTTAATGAGCGCCACCCCGCAACCGCTGCAGCACGAGATTGTCGGACGGCCTGAGGTTATCCGCAAAGTCAAATCTGCGTTGAAGGCGCACAACATGCGCGTATTCGATGTTGAAGCGTTTATCCTTTCGCCAGCCACCAATCTTGAAAAGTTCCGTCCTGCGCTTGAAGTTGGGGCGGAATTAGGTGCCACGCATATTTCTTCCATCGGGACAGAGGTGATCGGGAACACCGCATTTCTCGAACCGGCGCAGCGCATCGATCTGTTCGGCCGCCTCTGCGACGAGGCGGCCCGGTTCGCCTTGCATGTCGGCGTCGAGTTCATGCTCTACCGCGACATCCGCACCTGGAAGGATGCTCTCGATATGATCGAGGCTGCGGGCCGTCCGAATGCCGGATTGATCATCGATACGCTGCATCTCTACCGTGGGGGTGGCACGCCGAACGACGTCGCTGGCATTCCGGCCAACCGTATAGCCTATGCGCAGCTCTCCGATGCGGTTCAAACCTCTCCCGAACTGAAGGACCTGCCGACCGAGGCTCGCGGCTCACGTCTGCATCTCGGCGAAGGGAGCATGCCGCTTCACGAACTCGTGGACGCGCTTCCCGGGGCAACGCAGCTCGTGATCGAGACGCCGCTTGCGGCGGAAGCGAATTGGTCGACCACGCGGCGTATCCATTCCGCTGCCGATGCGTCCGGAAGGTTCTTCGAACGGCATGCAGCGAGGTAGCGCCGCCGCGGTGATCGCCGGACTGAGTGATCGCGGTGTATTCTGGCGCAAACGCGCGCCGAAAAAGGACACCATCATGCCCTTGACGTCAGACGGAAGCAGTCCGGATGAGTGCGATGTTCTCGTCATCGGCTCAGGGGCTGGCGGTTTGTCGGCGGCGGTCACCGCCGCGTGGCATGGGCTGAAGGTGATCGTCGTCGAGAAGGAATCCGTGTTCGGTGGCGCGACGGCATGGTCGGGCGGCTGGATGTGGGTCCCGGGTAATCCGCTTGCCCGCCGTGCCGGCATCCACGAAGATCCGGAGGGCCCGCGCACCTATCTCCGCAACGAACTCGGCAATCAATACGACCCCGTCAAGGTGGATGCGTTTCTCGATGCAGCACCGCATATGGTCGCGTTCTTCGAGCGTCACACCAAGCTCCAGTTCGTGGACGGCAATGCCATCCCGGATATGCACGGCGCGACACCGGGCGCCGCGACAGGCGGCCACCAGGTCTGCGCGGCGCCTCTTGACGGACGGAAGCTCGGAGCGCTGTTCGGCAAGCTGCGGCGGCCGCTGCGCGAAACGGCGTTCCTGGGATTGCCGATCATGGCGGGCGCGGACCTCGCGGCGTTCATGAGCGTCACGCGCTCGGCCCGCTCCGCGCTCCATGTTGCGAAGCGGGTCGGTCGCCACCTCATCGACCTCGCACTGTTTGGCCGGGCGACCCAGCTTGTGAACGGCAATGCATTGGCGGCGCGGCTCGGGCTCTCTGCCGCGGAACTCGGCGTCGAGATCCGCGTGTCGGCGCCGGCCAGGCATCTCCTCGTCGAGGACGGCGTGGTGACAGGCGCGTTGGTCGGTGGTCCGAACGGCGAGCACGCTATCCGGGCCCGTCGCGGGACAATTCTGGCGAGCGGCGGCTTTCCGCATGATCGGGAGCGTCGGCGCGAGCTGTTCGGCTACACGCCTTCCGGAGAGGAGCATTGGTCGGTCACGCCGGACTCCGCCTCCGGCGACGGTCTGCGTCTCGGCGAAGGGGCGGGCGGTCAGGTAGACAAATCCCTCGCTTCTCCGGGCGCCTGGTGCCCGGTGTCGCTGGTTCCCTATTCGGATGGCACGGTGGGCCGCTTTCCCCACATCATCGAGCGGGCGAAGCCCGGCATTGTTGCGGTCTTGGCTGACGGCCGCCGTTTCGTGAACGAGGCCGCAGGCTACTACGATTATGTCAGTGCCATGATCCGTGAAACGCCACCAGGTCGGGAGGTCGCCTCCTGGCTCGTCTGCACACGCGCCTTCCAGCGCCGCTACGGTCTCGGCATCTCGCGGCCGGCGCCCTTGCCGGTCGCGCCCTATCTTCGCTCCGGCTACATCAAGGCGGGCCGTACCCCGGAAGAACTGGCGCGCGCCTGCGGCATCGATCCGGCAGGCCTGCGCCGGACGCTGGACGACTACAATCGTGATGCGCGGCTCGGCGAGGATCCCGCCTTCGGACGCGGCTCGACGCCCTTCAACCGCAAGGGGGGCGATCCAGACGTGAAGCCCAATCCCTGCGTCGCGCCGATCGAAATCGGACCATTCTACGCTGTGAAGGTGCTGCCCGGCAGCTTCGGCACTTTTGCCGGCCTGAAGACTGACGAACGCACCCGGGTTCTCGACGGTGACGGACGACCGATACCGGGGCTGCACGCGGTCGGCGCCGACATGGCCAGCGTGATGGGCGGCTATTACCCCTCAGGCGGTATCAATCTCGGCCCGGCGATGACCTTTGGCTATATCGCCGGCCGTCACATCGCGGGCGCAACTGGTGACGACGATGCCGCGACAACCGTTTGACAAGGCCCGTTGGCGACGTCCGGGAGCGCCATGTCGCGCAATATCGGCGAGGTTTGCTGCGTTGCGCCCGCCGATTGGCCAATTCGCAGACGGTCAGCCGGGCGACCTGAACCGCCGGATGACACGGGCAAATCGACGTGCGCCTGCATCGTCTCAGTGATGCGCCGAAACACTCCTGACGGTCTCGGTCAGCATATCATTTGGCGCGGAACGGCTCAGGTCACCCAGGCTGATGATGCCGATCATCCGCTTGCTCTTGTTGATCACCGGCAACCTGCGGACCTGCAGCTTCTCCATATGATGCATCGCCTTTGCGAGGTCATCGTCCTCCCGGCAGCAATGGATGCCTTCAGTCATCACATCGCGCGCCGTCGCGCGGCCGGGATCGAAGCCGTGGCTCGCAAGCCCTTTGCAGACGATATCGCGGTCGGTCACCATCCCGACCAGTTTGTCGTCCTCGCCAACCGGAATGCAGCCGATGTCATGCGCCCGCATCAATTTGGCAAGCTCGGTGAGAGGCGTGTCGGGGCTGACCCAGTCGACACCCTTGTGCATCACGTCTTTGACTTTCATGGCGAGCCTCCGTTGGTGGGTTTCAAGTGCATTGATGCAACGCAGCAGCCCCCGTTCTCTGGATAGTACAACCGATCTGGCGCGAGATCGCAGCAGAAGGCATCATTCCGCGGCCGTCCGACCAGACAAGCGCAGACGTTGTCGCCGTCACCCTCCCAAAGACCTAACAGCGACTTCGCGACCCGAGTTCCCGCCTGGGATCGCAAAGGCAATGGGCAGTCTCCAAAATTCTCAGTCGTGCGCGCTAAACCGCCCGTGCGGCGCATTGGCCGTCAGGCGCGCAAACTGCGCGTTCCCCATATGAAGCAGCGTCTCATGATCGCCGGCTTCCATGTAGATATCCGGCTGCGCCTTGATGCTGTCGTCGACGATGGTATCCAGCCCGTAGCATTTGCCGACGGCAGGTACTGCACCGTGCGCACAGTCGCTGAACAGCCGATTGATCTCGGTTTCATCGGCCATGTGGACGTTGTCGCCGAGTTCTGTCCTCAGTTCCGACAGGTGGAGGTGGTGCGATGCGGGCAAGACGGCCAGCACGTATTCGCCGTCGCGCCGCAACACGATGCCCTTGGCGAGGCGATCGCCAGGGATGTGGCATACCTCGGCCGTGCGAGCGGACGTCATGCTGAGTTCGTGCGGGATCAACTCGTATTGGATGTTCTCAGCGGCTAGGTATTTCTGGAGCGTGGGAGCAATGGCCATGACATCACCTCCGATGCTGGATGCAAACGATCCACCGTAGGCGCTCCCGGCAGGCTCTCGCCATACGATGGGCGGCTGCCTGACTATAGACCCAACTGGGTCTTCCATCCGCAATTATATGCGAGCTCGCAGTCTTATTCGGGATGGCGCGCCACCTTACGCCGTTCCGCGATCCCGGCGATGCAGGTTCGAGGACCCGCGTCCTCGCTGAGGCGCTCATCCCGGCCGTGAAATCGAGCGGCGGGCGTCGCTCATTTCCGCTATAATGAAACCATGACGATCGGGATTACCGGACCCGGACGCAAGGTACCAAGGCAAAGTGCCGTGGTCAGGCTCATCGTTGCGGCCATCGTCATTGGGACTTGCCTCATCCTGTTCGCGCTCGCGAGCGACCTCCTGGTCGGCTGGCTGTGGTTTTCCTCGATCGGCTATCTGCAGGTTTTTTGGACGACAGTCGGCGCCGAGGCCGTCGTCTTTCTTGCTGTCTGGACGACAACCGCCGTCATCCTTTGGTTGAACGGATGGCTCGCACTGCGCTTTGCCCGACGACAGCCGACGCAGCCTGCCGCCGCGCCGGCGCAAAGCGCCGCGGGCAGCGTGCAACCGGATCTGCTTGCGCTCGTGCGCGATCAACTGCCGTTGCCCCGGTTGATCGCAGGCGGTGCAGCGTTGCTCGCCCTTCTTGTTGCGGCGGAGGAAGCCGGCAACTGGGGCGTCTTCCTGCGATTTGTCTATCAGGTCCCCTACGGCGCAGACGATCCGCTCTACAACAAGGACATCGGCTTCTACCTCTTCTCGCTGCCCGCCTATATCGTCATCAGGAACTGGATGATGCTCACGCTCGTTCTGAGCGGGCTTTTCGCCGCGGCTGTCTACTGGCTGCATGGCGACATCGAATACGACGTTCGCCACCGGTCAATATCGCCGGCGGCGATCGCTCATGGTTCCGCTCTGCTTGGTTTTCTCTTCGCCGTGAAAGCCTGGTCCTACGTTCTCGATCGCTATCTGCTGCTCTATGGGGACAATAGCGTCGTCGTCGGCGCAAGTTACACCGACGTGCATGTGGGGCTGCCGGCGTTGTGGCTGATGATCGGAATTTCGATCATCGCGGCGCTGGCCGCCTGGGCGAACGTCCGGGTTCGCACCTACCGGCTTCCAGCCGTGGCGATCGTGCTCGTCGGCGTCGGCATGTTCGTGCTGTCCGCCGTCGTTCCCGGGTTCTTCCGGCAGTTCTTCGTCAAGCCGAGCGAGCTGGAACTGGAGAGGCCCTATATCGAACACAACATCGCGCTCACCCGGCAGGCATATAATCTCGATCAGATTGCAGCCAAGCCGTTTGCCGCCGAGCAGAAGCTTACCCCCGAGGTGCTCGAAGCCAACAAGGCGACAATCGAAAATATCAGGCTGTGGGACTGGCTGCCGCTGTCGGATACCTATGCGCAACTGCAGGAAATCCGCACCTATTACAAATTCCATGACCTCGACGTTGATCGCTACTGGCTCGATGGCTCCTACCAGAGCGTGATGCTCTCGGCCCGCGAACTGCGGTCTTCCCTGTTGCCGCCGAACGCCCAGACCTGGGTCAATCGCCACGTGCTGTTCACCCACGGCAATGGCGCGGTGATGAGTCCGGTCACACGCAAGAGTGCCGAAGGACTGCCGCTGTTCTATCTGCGCGATATTCCTCCTGTCGCAGACGTCGGTCCCAGGATCGACGAGCCGCGCATCTACTTCGGCGAGCAGACCGACGACTACGTCATCGTGAAGGGCAGCACGCCGGAGTTCGATTATCCCAAGGGGAAAGAGAACGCCTATGCGGCTTATGGCGGCGCCGGCGGCATCCCGATCGGGGGAATGGCCGCGAGAATGCTGTTTGCCTACTACTTCAACGACCCGAACCTGATTCTTTCAAACTACATCACGACCGACAGCCGGATCATGATCCGGCGCAATATCCAGACGCGGGTGAGCACGATCGCTCCGTTCCTCAGGCTCGATCATGATCCTTATCTGGTCGTCAGCGGTGGGCGCATGTTCTGGATGCAGGACGCCTACACGACGAACTCCTATTTCCCGTATGCAGAGCCGGCACAGGGGCTCGATCTCAACTACATTCGCAATTCGGTGAAGGTTGTCGTTGATGCGTATAACGGGACCGTCGACTTCTACCTGGTTGATTCCGGCGACCCGATTGCGGCGACCTACCAGCGCATCTTCCCGAGCCTGTTCAAGCCGTTCACGACGATGCCGCCGGACTTGCGGAAGCACGTTCGCTATCCGGAAGACCTGTTCCTGATTCAGGCCCGGATGTACCAGGCCTACCACATGGAGGCGGCCGACGTTTTCTACAACCGCGAGGATCTCTGGCAATTCCCGCGTCAGCCGGGCGGCGACGGCATCTCGATGATGACCCCCTATTACATCATCATGCGGTTGCCCGGCGAACCGCAGGCCGAATTCTTCCTCATGCTGCCCATGGTACCGAGCCGCCGCGACAACATGATCGCGTGGCTCGCCGCGCGCTGCGACGCACCCGATTACGGCAAATTGATCGTCTACGAATTCCCCAAGGAGAAGCTCGTCTACGGGCCGTTCCAGATCGAGGCGCGGATCAATCAAAATACAGAGATCTCGCAACAGCTCACGCTGTGGAATCAGATGGGCTCGCGGGTGATCCGCGGTGCCAATCTGCTCGCGATTCCGATCGAGAACTCGATCCTTTACATATCGCCGCTCTATCTGCGAGCGCAGCAAGGACACCTGCCGGAGCTGAAGCGCGTGATCGCAGCCTATGGTGAGCATGTCGTGATGAAGGAAACGCTCGCCGAGGCATTGGCCGCCCTGTTCACGGAATCCGGTCCGGCGCCGGTCGCCCCGAGCAGGATGGAAGAGGCGCCCCTCGCAGGCCCGACGGCCAATCAGTCCAGGGCGGCGCTTGATCGCTACAACCAGGCCGTGGAGCGATTGAAGGCCGGAGATTGGAAAGGTTTCGGCACGCAATTCGATGCCATGCGCGAACTCCTGGAGGACATGAACCGGCGCCCCGTCGACCGATGATGCCTCGGGCTTTCCGCATCCTTGGCCGAGGCACTTATGTGCGCGGACGCATGCCTCAAGGGTGTGCCGTTAGGAATTACGGCGCAGTTTCGATAGTATGAGATTCCTCTGAGCCCGTCGGGCTTCTCCACTTGGAGATTGATTGCCTGTGGCACTAGCCATCAACATCCGCGCCGACAACAGTTCTGCAACCGAGATCGAACGGCTGTGGGACCAGGTTGCTGCCTTTGAGGTCGAGCCGTCGATGCGCGCCCTCGGCTACCGACCGCATTTTACTTTTGCGATCTACGATTCCCCTTCGATCAGCGAGAAGACTGCATGGGATGCCATGCTGGCGGCCGTCACCGGCGAGGCGCAACTGCGTATCGAATTCAGACAAATTCGTTGGTTCGAAGGTTCGCCTCTCGTCCTCTGGGCCGACCCAACGTCCAATGGAGCCCTGACCCGCATCCACAGCGCCATCAGCGCAGCAATTGATCCGGTGCATTGTCGCCCTCACTATCGGCCCGGAACATGGACGCCACACTGCACGCTCGGCACGCGCATCGCCGACGAACGGCACGATGACGCCATTGCCTTTGCACGGTCATACGACCGCAGGATCGAAGTGCTGTTCGATGTGGTGGATTGCGTCGCCTTTCCGCCGGTGCGAATTATATCCGAGCAGAGATTGCCATCGTAGTCGGTCGTCAATCGGGGTGATGTGTTTCGCGAGAGCTCAGCCCATCCTGCGTACCAAGCGACGCTTCGGACCTGATCCGCTGCAGGCGCGCCATCTCGCGACTGCGCGGGTGTCGGACAAAACAGCCGAAACAGATTGTCAACCCCGTCCTCCAAATATATTCCACTTTACCGAAATTCGGATTTGTCGTATGTGTCGGCCATCCCAGCCCGGCAAAAGGGGCGGTCGTACGTCGTCACGAACGCGGGCTGGGTTGCGGTGGACGCGGGCGGCGTTAAGGCGGTCGGTAGCGTGCAGGGCGAGATGAACCTCGTGAGCGCGCTACGGACCGCGAAGACGGACGGCGCCCAAGCTTTGCGGAGCCTTTGACGGAGCAGGGCTGTGCCCTGCGAAGCCTCTTGGCGAAGCAGGGTCAGCTCGCGTACGGCGAAACCGTGTGGTCCTGGCCGTCGTTGCTACGGTCAAGCCTTGGCGAAGGCGTCAATCGCGTCAACCGGCGCGGTGCCGTGCATTTCGCGAGGGCGAGGGAGGCCAGAACGAACTCGGCTCCCGGGAGAGCGCGGCATAGGCCGTTAAACCATCGCGCAGGGAAGGCCGGGTTTCGGCTGCCCTGTGTCTCCCCTGTGCATTGCGTGTGCATCTGTTCAGCGCAGGGGTCTTAATGGGTGCCAGCCGGCGCCCGGTCTTCCCTGCGCCCTTTCTTTCGAGGGGGTGTGAAGCGAAGCACAGCTCGGGCAGATCATGCCGCGAGACTGCAGGCGCGCGCCCGGACCTCCCGCCCCGGACCTCGCATGTAAGCATGCTGCATCGGCATCCGCGGCGGTGGTCGTCGTCCCGAAAATCTGCCTCTATGCGCCCCGACGTGCCTCCAAAGCTGCTGCCGGGTCTTTGGAGGTTTTGGCAATAGCATGCGGAGCGACGATATGAGCGGTTTGGTGATCTCTGGCGGCCGGGTGGTGGATCCGGCGAGCGGGATGGATGCCATCGGCGATGTGGCGGTGGTGGACGGCAAGATCGCCGCCGTCGGCGCCTCGCTCGGCGGCGCCGAGCGGGTGATCGACGCCACCGGCCTCGTGGTGGCACCCGGCTTCATCGACCTGCACGCGCACGGCCAGTCGATCCCGGCCGACCGCATGCAGGCGTTCGACGGGGTGACGACGACGCTCGATCTCGAGGCCGGCGTGCTGCCGGTCGCATCCTGGTATGAGCGTCAGGCCAGGAAGGGACGCGTGCTGAACTACGGCGCCGCCACCAACTGGGCCTTTGCACGCATCGGCGCGATGACGGGCTCCAATGCGGAAAGCTCGCTGGAGGCGTTCGGCAACGCCATGCGCGACCGCCGCTGGATGGACAACGTCGCGAGCGATACGGAGGTCGCCGGCATCCTCGATCGCCTCGCGCGCGGCCTGAACGAAGGCGGCATCGGCATCGGCATCTTGAACGCCTACGCGCCGGGCGCCGGCGTGCAGGAGCTGACCGCGGTCTGCCAGCTTGCAGCCGCCAAGGACGTGCCGACCTTCACCCACGTCGCCTACATGTCGCGCATCGATCCCGAGAGCGCGGCGGAGGCCTATATCCGCCTGATCGGCTATGCCGGCGCCACCGGCGCGCACATGCACATCTGCCATTTCAACTCGTCGAGCAAGACCGATATCGAGCGCTGCCGCGTGCTGGTCGAAAAGGCGCAGGCGCAGGGCCTGCCCATTACGGTCGAGGCCTATCCTTACGGCACCGGCTCGACCGTGCTGGCGGCGGCGTTCTTCAGCGACCCCCAATTCGTCGAGCGCAATGGCACCGGTTACGATTCCGTGCAGCGCGTGACCGACGGCTATCGCTTCCACGACCGCGAGGAGCTGCTCAAGGCGCAGGCCGAAGAGCCGTCCTCGCTGGTGCTCTGGCACATCCTCGACACCGAGAACAATTCGCATCACCGCGACCTGCTCGACATGTCGGTGCTCTATCCCGGCGGCGCCATCGCATCCGATGCGATGCCGTGGACGACGTCGGACGGCAAGACTTACACCGGCGACGCCTGGCCGCTGCCTGATGATGCGACGTCGCATCCGCGCTCGGCCGGCTGCTTCACGAAGTTCATCCGCGAGTGGGTGCGCGAACGCAAAACGGTGTCGCTGCTGGAAGGCGTGCGCAAATGCGCGCTGATCCCGGCGGAGATCCTGTCGCAGAGCACGCCCGCGATGCGCGCCAAGGGCCGGCTCGCGAAGGACGCCGATGCCGACATCGTCGTGTTCGACTACGAGAAGCTCAGCGACCGCGCCACATTCACGGCGATGAACCGTCCATCCGAGGGCGTGCGGCATCTCGTCGTCAGCGGCCAGGTGCTGATCAGCGACGGCGTGCTGGACGTGGCGGCGCGGCCGGGCAAACCCGTGCGCCGCCCCGTCGTCGAGAGCTGACCCATGCCGGTCCCCATTCTCCTGGTCACGGGCTTTCTGGGGGCGGGCAAGACCACGGTCGTCAACCATCTGCTGGCGCATGCGGAGGGACGGCGCATCGCCGCAATCGTCAACGATTTCGGCGCGATCAACATCGACGCGGAGCTGATCGCGGGCGCGAGCGACGGCGTGGTGAGCCTCGCCAACGGTTGCATCTGCTGCTCGCTCGAAGGCGACCTGCTCCGCACGCTCGCGACGCTGCTGCGGCGCGATCCGAAGCCGGAGTACATCGTCATCGAGACCAGCGGCGTCGCCGATCCCTCCGATATCGTGCGCAACCTGATGGATCCGGTGATCCTGCGCGAGGCGCCGCTGGAAACCGTGCTCTGCGTGATGGACGCAGATACACCGCCGTCAGCCTTCGATGACGCGCTGATGCGCGCGCAGCTGCGCGTCGCCGATATCGTGGCGCTGAGCAAGCTGGATCTGGCGGACGAGGGCGCAGGTGCCCGGATGCGCGAGGCCATCCGCGCGCTGCGCGTCCCCGCCGTGGTGGTCGATGCGCGGCACGGCGAGATTCCGTCCGTGCTGCTGTTTCCCGCAGCCATCGATCGCGCGCCTGCGCCGCGTGAGCCGGGGCCGAAGCGCCCGGCAGAAGAACGCTTCGAGACGCTGAGCTGGACCTCGGATCAGCCAATCTCGCTGCCGCGCCTGCAGCAGGCCATCGGCCGGCTCGCGCCAAAGCTCGCCCGCGCCAAGGGCCTGTTCGAGACCGTCGAGCAGCCCGGCCGCCTGACCGTGTTCCAGTTTGCCGGCGGCCGCGCGACGCTGGCGCCGGGTGAGGCGCCGACACCGGGCGTGCCGCGGTCGCGGATCGTCTTCATCGCCGAGCTCGGGGTGCTCTCGAAGGCCGAGCTCGACGGGATCATGGCGGGGTGCGTTGCCGGCGGCTGAGGCGCGTGCCGGGTCGCGATCCGTGTCGTATGCCCTCGGTCCGGCTACGGCGTATCGTTCAGCTACAGCCGCCGCATCCACCACCACCGCCGCCGCCACCTCCGCAACCCCCACCGCCGCTGTCGCCGCCTCTGCTGCTCATCGTCTGCGACGCGCTGTAGACGGAGGCGTGCGCCGTCCCCGTCAGCACGACGGCGCCCGTCAGCGCGACGGCGAGGAGCAGCTCGTGGTCGAGCGGCGCACGCGACGCGCGCTCATTCGAGGCCTGATAGGTTTCGAGGACGTTGGTGCCGGCCCGCGTGCGTCGCGGCGTTGTCGCCAGCACGACACCGGCGACTGCGGTGACCAGGATCAGGAACAGCAGAAAATCCACGGGATGATGCCGCAACGAGCCGACCACGGCCTTGGTGAGGCCAAACAGCATCAGCAGCCCGACGAAGGGCAGGACCGTCATGCGGAAGGACGCCATCTGCTCGCGGCTCGGGCAATAGCCGGACCGTTGCAGGCGTTGCTGGATGCGCTCGACGACCGGCTGGATGGCCGTCTGGAATTGCTGCCGCGTCATGTCGGGCTGAAGCTGCATCCGCGGCGGTTGGCCGATCAGGGTCGCCAGCGGTGCCTGGTCGACGACGGTGATCTTGCGACCGTCGGACTCGATGATGGCGCCGTTTCCGGAGGTGAGCCTGAACAGCACGGCATCACCAAGTCTTTTGGCGCCGCCGGCGAGATAGGCCAACTCCAGGATGCCCAGCCGGCCGCTCGCCTGCGCGCCCGGACCGATCTCCGACTTGAGGCGGAAGCTCAGCCAGAAGATCGTGAAGGCAAGTGCCAGATAGAGGGTGAGGAAAGGGCCGGCCGTCCAGTTGAAAGGATTCCATACCATCGGTTCACCTTTTGGATAGACGTCGGATCCAGGCCATCGGTCTCGGAACGATCAGCCAGTTGCTGCGGTCCGTCACGTGATAGCGCGGGCGTCCGAAGCGGAGATGCGTCGCCGGCCACAACTCAGCGGCCGGCGGCCCGAAGAACTGCTCGTGCAGCACCAGCGTCTCGGCATATTGCCGGCGATAGACCATCTGGGCCTCCGGCCCGCCCGGCGTCGGATCGTGATGCAGCGGGGCCTGGAGCGCCTCGCCGCACCAGATCGTCCAATAGTCGCGTGAATAGATCAGGTGTTGATGCCAGACCTCGTCGACCACCTCGCTCGGCGTCACCGGCGTCGGCGAGACGACGGCGAGAAAGCAGAAGCGTCGATAGGCGTCGACGGCTGCACGGGCATCCTCGAGGCTCCAGCCATGATCGCGCGCAAGCCGGCGGGTGAAGTTCAGCGGCGTGTCGGGCTCGAGATCATGCTGCGCAATGCGCTGCCACAAGGCCTGTCGCGGAGGCGTCCAAACCGGGGCATTCGACTGAAGATCGACCTTGATTGGCGTCCCCTGCAACGAAAGCTCCGAATGCTCCTCCATATACCAAGAATAGCACGTGCGATGGACCTGTACGAGGGGTTGAACGAGGACTTTCCGACCCAACATAGAGGGGATGGCGGCAAGGTCGGGCTTCAGTCCTCCGTCGGCAGTCCATCCCCGTGCACATACCATTCCGCCCGCGACGCCCACTGCACGTGCCGGTCCGGCGTCGCGCCCCTCGCGCCAAAGCTCGCCCGCGCCAAGGGCCTGTTCGAGACCGTCGAGCAGCCCGGCCGCCTGACCGTGTTCCAGTTTGCCGGCGGCCGCGCGACGCTGGCGCCGGGTGAGGCGCCAAGCCCAGGCGTGCCGCGGTCGCGTATCGTCTTCATCGCCGAGCTCGGGGTGCTCTCGAAGGCCGAGCTCGACGGGATCATGGCGGGGTGCGTTGCGAGCTGCTGAGATGAGGCGGTAGGATGGATTGCAGTCACAGGGATCAGCCTTGCATGTCGCCCATAATCGCACCCGCAGACGCCGCTTCGCGCCGCGCCGCCAAGGCGACGATCGTCTATCCGGCCGGCACGATGCCCGGGCCCGACTTGGCCGCGCTCAAGCAAGCCCGCCGCACGATGGTCAAGACGCACGAGCTCACCGTGCCGCCACGCGATGCCAGAACATTTCGCGTGGCGCGCGGCCAGTTTTTCCGCATCGTCAGCATCGATGGCCCTCAGGTCGGCGACCTCAATCTCTGGAATGCAGAGGATCTCTCCGAGCGCTTCTTCAGCGGCAAGACGCGGGCGCTCCACGGCACGCATGTCGGCATCGGGGACCGGCTCTGGAGCAATATGCCCTACCTTCGGCCGATGGCGACCATCAGTCACGACACGCTCGGCTGGTACGGCTTCGATGAGGACGGCGCCGGCATTCACGATGTCATCGGCACGCGCTGCGATCCCTATACAAATCTCCTGTTGAACGGCACGGCTTACGATTTCTGCTGCCATTCCAACCTGTCCCGCGCGCTTGCCGCCGAGCTCAAAATGGAGCCCCGCGCAATCGAGCATCATGTCCACGACGTGCTCAACGTCTTCATGTGCACCGGCTTCACGAAGGACACGCACCAATATTTCATGAAGGCAAGTCCGGTCCGTCCCGGCGACTTCATCGAGTTTCTCGCGGAGATCGACCTGCTCGGCGCGTTGTCGGCCTGTCCCGGTGGAGACTGTAGCGCAACCCATTCCAGCGATGCTGCGGCATGCCATGCGCTCAAGATCGAGATCTTCGAGCCGGATCGAACGACGCTGAAGAACTGGAGCTGGCCGTCGCCAAGTGCGTATCACCGTCGCCATGGTGGGCATGCGCAAGGCTGAGCTTCAATCCTCCACCGGCAATCCGTTGCCGTGCACATACCAATCCGCGCGAGACGTCCAGTGCACGTGCCGGCCGGGCGTCGCGCCCAGCGGCTCGTCGAACGCGCCGGGGCGGGTAACTCCGCGCCGGGCAAATTCACGCGAACTGCGCGAGGCCGTGGCCGACCGACCAGTTCTCCCTGGGGGCATCGAGCACGTTCACGAACACGTCTTCGGGCCGGATGCCCGGATTCTCGCCGAGCAGGTCCGCGATCCGGCGGTACAGCGCCTTCTTCTGCTCAGGGGTGCGCGAGGCGAACACGGTGATCTGGATCAGCACGGCGTCCTCGCTTCGCGCGACGCCATAAGCATTGCCGCAGCGGAAGTTCGCGGGGTCATGCTCGCTGATGGTCATGAACTCGTCGCCCTCGGGCACGTTCAGCGCCTCCCGCATGGCACGGTAGAGGCCGTCGAGGATCGCCTGCCGGTAGGCGTCGGGCTTTCCGGCGCGCATCGAGATGTGAAGGAGAGGCATGAGCTGGTCCCTTTGCATGCGGGCCGATCGGCCAAGGCGCTTGGTGCGCGCCGGCGGTCCGGCTCATTGACGAAACGGGCTATCAATCCCAACTAGTTTTTGACACCATGTCGAGAAAACACGTTCTTGACACCGTGTCAAATACATTCAGGCCGAGGACCGACATTTGAGACCGCGCGAGTTCGACCACGACGACGTCCTGCGCATCGCGTTCGACCAGTTCTGGCGCAAGGGCGTGCGCGGCACCTCGCTGTCGGACATTGCGCGCGATGCCGGCGTCCAGCGCGGCAGCCTCTACAATGCCTTCGGCAGCAAGGAGGCACTGTTCCTCCAAGCCTATGAACGCTATGCGGGCGATTATCTCCTCGCCCTGCAAAAGGCGCTCAGTGCGGGCAGTTTGCGAAAACGCCTCACGGCGTTTTTCGATCTGACCATCGTGAATTTCCGCTCGGGCTCGCCGCCGCGCGGATGCCCGACCACGCGCGGCCTGATGGAGCTCGGCGCGGTCGAAGGCGAGGGGCTCGACGAGGAAGCGCGCCAGGCCTTTGCGAACCTCATCTCGCGCATCACCGCGCTGGTTCAGGACGCATTGTCGGCAGGCGCGAAACGCGGCGAGTTCAACGGCAATCCCGCGGTCGCAGCGCTGCACATCATCACGGTGACGCGCGGCCTCGCCGTGCTCGAACGGGCCTTCGGCGACGAGGCGCAGCTGCGCAAGATCGCTGCCCACACGATCGATCTCGTGCTCGGCAAGGCGGGCGGTTAGGCGTCAGCAGCAGGCAAGCGCGTTGACCGCCCGCGTTGCCGCATCCTCGTTCCCGGAGCCGACGAACTGGCAGACGACAGACTCGAGTTCACCCGGCTGCTCGCTGCGGGCGACCGCCAGCAGCCGCATCAATTCCGCCTCGTCCTTCGACAGGCGCCGGCACGATGGCGGCATGAAGCACAGCTCGCACGGCCGGCCGCTGCGCAGGATCCTGACGAGCGCCGCAGCCCGTGCAACCAGCAACGGGCTGTCGGCAATGCCGGGCGCTTCATCGGCAAAGCGATAGGCCGCCTCCCAGCAATCGGAGGCGCCGGTCGCATAGGCAGCTCCAATGAAGCGGAACAGCGAAAGCGCGACGCGGCAGAATGGATCGTAGCTTTCGATGCTCGGACGGGTCGCAAGCGCGGCCTGGAGCGGGCAGGGTCGCGACTGGCGGGCCGGGTCAGGCACAGGATTGCTCGTAGCCTCCATCATGAACGATCTCGTCAATGCAATGTGGGACTGCCGACAAGCCAGCTCTTCATCACCATCGTCCGGTCCTGGTCAAAAGGCTCGACGTGCCGGTCAGGGAGAATGAGGCCGGCCATGCGGAAGATGGTCGCAAGTCCCCGCACCGGCGCCAGCGCCCAATCCGCGCCCACCGGCGGCAGCCAGCACTCGAACTGCTCGCGCGCGACATCGTCGCGCTCCTTCTGCGCGGCGGCGATCGCCCGCAGGATTCCGTGCTCGCTCTCCGACATGCGCGGACAGGTGGGGCAATGCACTTCGATCGCCGTATGCGCCGTGCAGGCGAAGATCTCGATGATCGCTTCCAGTGATGGCACGGCATCGCCCACGCGGAAGTGATCGTATACCTGCTGGATATCCGCCGCGGTCGGAACGGCACTTCCGCTGCGCGCCTTGGCGCGAAAGCCCCAGATGAAGAGCCGCTCGGCCGCGGTCAGTGCGGGAAGGTCGATGGGCTTGGCGTATGTCGATTGATGCATTGAGCCTCTGGCCTTTCGCTGCGGGCACGCCGCGTCTGGCGCTGACTGTTTGCGCCGATCGTTCTGCCAGAGCCTGTCGCAAGTCAACGCGTCGAAGGCCGATATCGAGGTCTTCTAGATTTGAAGCGTTTGGATATCGGATGCGTCCGGCCCCGCAAACCTGCCGGGCCGCACGCGGCATGCCGGCTGCCTGCCCACGCGATCTCAAGGGATTTGGGGAACCCGAATGCTTAAAGCTTTGCTAAGGGGAACGGGATAAACAGGCATATCAGCCCTTCCAATTTTGCGAGCCCCGATGATTTTCTCCCGCATCAGTTTCAAGCTGGTCCTGATTGTCGGCATCAGCCTCCTCGGCATGATTGCGCTGGCGCCGATCGCGCTTTCGACCCTGCGCACGCAGATGGTCGCCGATCGCCAGGCCAAGACGCAGCAGATGGTGGATGTCGGCTACGGCATCCTGGCGCACTATCAGAAGCTCGAGAGCGAAGGAAAACTCCCGCGCGAACAGGCGCAGGCCGCCGCGATGGCGGAGATCAAGAGCCTGCGCTACGACAAGGTCGAGTATTTCTGGATCAATGACATGACCCCCAGGATGGTCATGCACCCGATCAAGCCCGAGCTTGACGGCAAGGACCTTTCGGGGATGAAGGACCCCGCCGGCAACGCGCTGTTCATGGGCTTCGTTGACGTCGTCAACAAGCAGGGCGCCGGCTTCTACAGCTATCTCTGGCCGAAGCCCGGCTTCGACCAGCCGGTCGGGAAGATCTCCTATGTGAAGGGCTTTGCGCCCTGGGGCTGGATCATCGGCACCGGCATCTATCTCGACGACGTCGATGCCGTGTTCCGCCAGAACGCGACGACGTTCGCGCTGGTCTGTCTTGCCGTGCTCGTGCTGGTGCTCGGTGCCTCCTTCGTGATTGGCCGCAGCGTCACGAAGCCGCTCGCGAAAATCACCGCGCTGACCGAGCGTCTCGCCGCCGGCGACACTGCGTTCGATGTACCCTACGCCGATCGCCGCGACGAAGTCGGCGGACTCGCCAAGGCACTTGCCGTGTTCAAGGACAATGCGTCGGCCGTGGGCCGGATGCATGCCGAGCAGCAGGAGGCGAAGCAGCGGGCCGACGGCGAGAAGCGCAAGACGATGGCCGATCTCGCCGGCAAATTCGAGGCGAGCGTCCAGGCCGTGGTCCGCGACGTGTTCGACGAGGCGCGCGCGATGCAGCAGGCCGCGCAGGGCATGTCGGAGACCGCGAACAAGGCGACCGATCGCGCGAGCTTCGTCGCGACTGCCTGCCAGCAAGCCTCGAGCAACGTGCAGACGGTGGCCTCCGCCGCCGGCCAGCTGTCGTCCTCGATCACCGAGATCAGCCAGCGCGTCGCGCAGGCCGCGACGGTGGCCGACAAGGCGGCCGCCGACGGCCAGCGCACCAACGACACCGTGCAGGGGCTTGCCGCCGCCGCGCACAAGATCGGCGAGGTCATCGACCTCATCAACCAGATCGCCTCGCAGACCAACCTGCTCGCTCTCAACGCCACCATCGAGGCGGCGCGCGCGGGCGAATCCGGCAGGGGTTTTGCTGTGGTCGCGAGCGAGGTGAAGTCGCTGGCGAGCCAGACCGCGAAGGCGACCGACGAGATCGGCGCGCAGATCACCGCGATCCAGGCCGAGACCAACCAGGTCGTCGGCAACATCGAGAGCATCCGCAAGACCATCATGGAGGTCAACGAGATCTCCTCGTCGATCGCAGCCGCCGTCGAGGAGCAGGGCGCGGCGACCCAGGCGATCGCGCACAGCGTGCAGGAGGCGGCCTCCGGCACCGACCAGGTCTCGCAAAACATCTCCGGCGTGACCGATGCGACCGCCGAAACCGGCCAGGCCGCCGGTCTCGTGCTGCAATCCAGCGGCCGGTTGACGCAGAAACTGCAATCGCTCGAGGACGAGGTCAGCGCCTTCGTTGCCGGCGTGCGGGCGGCCTAGTATATCGGCAGGATGGACCCAAACTCCGATCGGCGCGTGCGCATCCTCCTGATCAATCCGAACAGTCTTGAGGCGACCACGGCGATGATGGTCGCCATCGCGAAGTCGGCCGCCGCGACCGGTTTCGACATCGACGGCGCCACGGCAACGCGCGCGCCGTCTATGATCGTGTCGGCGGAGGCGCTGGAGGCGGCCGCCCCCGAGGTCGAGGAGATCGCGCGGGCGCATCAAGCTACCTCGGACGGCATCATCGTCGCGGCGTTCGGCGATCCGGGCCTTGCCGGAATCAGGGCGGCGATCAGGCTGCCTGCGGTGGGCATCGGCGAGTCGTCGATGCTGGAGGCCGCCGAAGGAGGCCGCCGCTTCGGTGTGGCGACCACGACGCCGCTGCTCAAAGCGAAGATCGACGCATTGCCGGACACGCTGAGATTGCGATCGTGCTACACCGGCACGCGCTTTGCCGAAGGCGATCCGAACGAGCTGATGCGCGATCCGGCGCGGCTGCGTGCAGCCCTTGCCGGCGCGGTCGAGGCCTGCATCGCGCAGGACGGGGCGGAGGCTGTCATCATCGGCGGCGGGCCGCTGGGGGAAGCCGCGCGCGAGCTTCAGCCGATGTTCACTGTCCCCGTCATCGCGCCGATCCCGTCGGCCTTAAGGCGGATCGTTCGCCTCGTCACGGCGTAATGCCTGCTTTTTTCCGCGCCGCGGCATCGGCCGTGATGCGGAAAACTGTTTTCCTTGACATGACGTCAGCCGTGCTCGACGTGTAACGACATCGAGTGATGGCACGCGCGTGCCCTCGCGAAAAGAAAAACAGCACCGGGATGACGTCATGAACGCGGGCATCAGCGAAAAGGACTACCTCGCCACCCTGCGCGGCCTGTGGGACAAGGCCTGGCCGAAGGGCATGCCGCGTTCGCCGAACTATCTGCACGGCGAAGTTCCCTTGACGGAATATCTGCGCGTCTGGGCGAAGCGGAGCCCGGATCGTCCCGCGGTGATCTTCTACGGGCACGTCACCACCTACGCCGATCTCGACCGGCAGAGCGACCGCTTCGCGGCGCTGTTGCAGGCCAAGGGCGTGCGCAAGGGCGATCGCGTCGCCGTCTTCCTGCCGAACTGCCCGCAATTCCACATCGTGTTCTTCGGCATCTTGAAGCTCGGCGCGGTCCATGTCCCCGTCAGTCCGCTGTCGCGCGCGTTCGAGCTGTCCTACGAGCTGAACGACACCCAGGCCGATGTGATCGTGGCGCTGGACCAGCTCATCCCCGTCGTCGAGCAGGTGCGGGGCGAGGTACGGCTGCGCGAGATCATCGTCACCAGCTTTACCGATGTCGTGCCGGCATCGCCCGCATTTCCCGCACCGGACTCGATCCGCGCGCCGCGCATCGCAGTCGCAGGCGCGACCGATCTGCTGCCCGCGCTTGCCGCGCTGCCCGCGCCTGCGCCGCTGCCGCCGCCCGGCCTCGACGAGGTCGCCGCGCTGAACTACACCGGCGGCACCACCGGCATGCCGAAGGGCTGCGTCCATACCCATCGCGACATGGTCTACACCGCCGCCGCCAATTACGGCATCTCGGTGCTGTCAGACGAGAGCAGCGTGTTCCTGTCGTTCTTCCCGGAGTTCTGGATCGCGGGTGAGAACCTTGGTTTGATCTTCCCGCTGTTCTCCGGCGCGACGCTGGTCCTGCTCGCGCGCTGGGATGCCATCGGCGCGATGGCCGCGATCGACAAGTACAAGGTCACGATCACCGCGATGCCCGTCGATGGCGCGGTGGAGTTGATGGATCATCCGCGCTGGAGCGAGTTCGACCTGTCGTCGTTGAAGCAGGTGCGCGTTGTCTCCTTCGTCAAGAAGCTCAACGCCGACTATCGCAAACGCTGGAAGGATCTCACCGGCACGATCCTGATGGAGGCGGCCTGGGGCATGACCGAGACCCACACCTCCAACACCTTCACATCAGGCTTCCAGGACGACGATTTCGATCTCAACAACCAGCCGATCTTCGTCGGCCTGCCCGTCCCCGGCGCCGAATTCAAGATCACCGATTTCGAGACCGGCGCGCTGCTGCCGCTCGGTGCCGAAGGCGAGATCCGCGTGCGGACGCCGTCGCTGCTCAAGAGCTACTGGAACAAGCCGGAGGCGACCGCCGAGTCTCTCGTTGACGGCTGGCTGCGCACCGGCGACATCGGCAGCATCGACAAGGACGGCTTCCTGCACTTCCTCGGCCGCCGCAAGGAGATGCTCAAGGTCAAGGGCATGAGCGTTTTCCCGCCGGAGATCGAGGCGCTGCTGGGGCAGCACCCGAAGGTGCTGGGCTCGGGCGTGGTCGGACGCGACGATCCCGAGAAGGGGCAGGTGCCGGTGGCCTATATCCAGCTCAAGCCGGAAGCGGTCGGTACCATCTCGGCGGAAAGCCTGCGCGCCTGGTGCGCCGAGCGCATGGCCGTCTACAAGGTCCCGGAGATCCGCATCATTGCAGCCCTGCCCCTGACGGCGACGGGCAAGGTGAAGAAGCAGGACCTCGATCCAAATCTGCCTGCCGCAGTCTGAGTGAGAGACATCATGTCGTTCAAGAAACTCCTGATCGCCAATCGCGGCGAGATCGCCATCCGCATCGCGCGCGCGGCGGCCGATGCCGGCATCGCGACGGTTGCGATCCACCCAGCGGACGACGCGCTGTCGCTGCATGTGCGTGTCGCCGACGAGGCGGTCGAAATCCCCGGCCGCGGCGCGCGGGCCTATCTCGACATCGAGGCGGTGGTGACGGCGGCGAAGAGTGCCGGCTGCGATGCGGTGCATCCCGGCTATGGCTTCCTCAGCGAGAACGCGGCGTTCGCCAAGGCTTGCGGCGATGCGGGCATTGTTTTCGTCGGGCCGAAGGCTGCGGCGCTCGAGCTGTTCGGCGACAAGGTCGCGGCGCGGCAATTGGCAAAACGCTGCGGCGTGCCGATCATCGCCGGCACCAGCGGGCCGTCGTCGCTGGAGGAGATCACGGCGTTCTTCACATCGCTTGGCAACAATGCGGCGATCGTGATCAAGGCAATGGCCGGCGGCGGTGGCCGCGGCATGCGCGTGGTCGAGAGCGCAGCCGACCTCGCGGAAGCCTATGCGCGCTGCCAGTCCGAGGCCAAGGCGGCGTTCGGCTTCGACGGCGTCTATGCCGAGCGGCTGATCCGCCAGGCGCGCCATATCGAGGTGCAGATCATCGGCGACCGCCACGGCGCGATCTCTCATCTCTGGGAACGCGAATGCACCATCCAGCGCCGGCACCAGAAGCTGATCGAGGTGGCGCCGAGCCCGTCACTGAGCGAGCCCCTGCGTGGTCGGATCATCGAGGCGGCAAGGCAGCTTGCGACCGCCGCGGCGTACGACAATCTCGGTACCTTCGAGTTCCTGGTCGACGGCACGGCGGAGGACAGCTTTGCCTTCATCGAGGCCAATCCGCGGCTCCAGGTCGAACACACCGTGACGGAAGCGGTGCTCGGCCTCGACCTCGTCCGCGCCCAGCTTGCGGTCGCTGCGGGCAGCACGCTGGTCTCGCTCGACCTTGCGCAGGGATCGATCCCGAAGCCGCGCGGCTACGCCATGCAGCTCCGCGTCAACATGGAGACGCTGGACGAGACAGGCGCGACGCATCCGACCGGCGGCGTGCTCGCCGTGTTCGAGCCGCCGTCGGGACCCGGCGTCCGCGTCGATAGCTTTGGCTATGCGGGCTACAAGACCAGCGCGGCCTTCGACTCGCTGCTCGCAAAGGTCATCGTGCATACGCCGGGCGAGGCCTGGCATGACGTGGTCGCCAAAGCCTCGCGCGCCTTGCGCGAATTCCGGATCGACGGCGTCGTCACCAACATCGCGTTTCTCCAGGCCGTGCTCGCGCATCCCGACTTCAGGACCAATCGCATTGCGACCGATTTCATCGACCGCAACATTGCGAAGCTCGTGGAGGCCGCCGACGGCGCGGCCAAGCCGCTCTATTTTGCCGCGACCGAGCGAAGCGGCGGTCACGGCACCGAGGCACAAGTCGCGCAGGTCGTGCCTGAAGGCGCGGTGATGGTCGCGGCACCCTTGCAGGGGACTATCGTCACCATCCAGGTGAAGGAAGGCGAGATCGTGCGCCCCGGCCAGCAGCTCGCCGTGATCGAGTCCATGAAGATGGAACATCTCGTCATGGCCGAGCAGGGCGGCCGCGTGATGAAGCTCGTCGCCGGCGACGGCGTCACGCTGATGCATGGCGAAGCGATCATGTATCTCGAGCCGCTCGACGTCGCAGCCGATCATTCCGCGGCGGAGACCGATGTCGATCTCGACCATATCCGCCCCGACCTCGCCGAGCTGATCGCGCGCCAGGCCAACACGCTCGATGCGAACCGGCCGGCCTCGGTCGAGCGCCGCCGCAACACCAATCAGCGCACGGCCCGCGAGAACGTCGCCCAGCTCGTCGACGACGGCTCCTTCATGGAGTACGGCAGCCTCGCGATTGCGGCGCAGCGCCGCCGGCGCAAGCTCGATGATCTCATCAAGAACACGCCGGCCGACGGCCTCGTGATGGGCGTTGCCACCGTCAATGCGGAGAATTTCGGCCCGGAGGGTGCGCGCTGCATCGTCGTGGCCTACGACTACACCGTGCTCGCGGGCACGCAGGGCCACATGAACCACAAGAAGATCGACCGCATGCTGACATTGGCGGAAGATTGGCGCGTGCCGCTGGTGTTCTACGCCGAAGGCGGCGGTGGCCGGCCCGGCGACACCGACCGGCTCGGCATGACAGGTCTCGACGGCCCGTCCTTCGTGCAGTTCGCAAGGCTCTCCGGCCTTGTGCCTGTGATCGGCGTCGTCTCCGGCTATTGCTTTGCCGGCAATGCCGCGATGCTCGGCTGCTGCGACGTGATCATCGCGACCAAGAACGCTTCGATCGGCATGGGCGGCCCCGCCATGATCGAGGGCGGTGGTCTCGGCGTCTACCATCCGGCCGAGGTCGGCCCGGTCTCGTTCCAGTCGCCGAACGGCGTGATCGATATCCTCGTCGAGGACGAGGAGGAGGCGACGTCCGTTGCTCAGAAATACCTGTCCTATTTCCAGGGCGCGGTGACGGAGTGGCAAGCCGCCGATCAGCGCCTGCTCCGCCGCGCCATCCCGGAGAACCGCCTGCGCGTCTACGACATCCGCAGCGTGATCGATCTCGTCGCCGACAAGGATTCCGTGCTGGAGTTGCGCCGCGACTACGGCGTCGGCATGATCACCGCGCTGATCCGCATCGAGGGCAAGCCGTTCGGCCTGATCGCCAACAATCCGCGCCATCTCGGCGGCGCGATCGATGCCGACGCTGGCGATAAGGCCGCGCGCTTTCTCCAGCTGTGCGACGCCTTCGATCTGCCGATCGTCTCGCTCTGCGACACGCCCGGCTTCATGGTCGGTCCGGAGGCGGAGAAGACCGCGATCGTGCGCCACGTCTCGCGCATGTTCGTGACTGGCGCCAGCCTCACCGTCCCGCTGTTCGGCATCGTGCTGCGCAAGGGCTATGGGCTGGGCGCGCAGTCGATGATCGGCGGCGGCTTCCATGCCTCGTTCTTCACCGCGGCCTGGCCGACGGGCGAGTTCGGCGGCATGGGCCTCGAAGGCTATGTCCGCCTCGGCTTCCGCAAGGAGATGGAGGCGATCGCCGATCCCGAAGAGCGCGAGACCTATTACCGCAACAAGGTCGCCGAGCTCTACGCCAACGGCAAGGCGGTCTCGATCGCGTCCGTGTTCGAGATCGACAACGTCATCGACCCCGCGGAGACGCGGCGCTGGATCATGGCGGGGCTTAGGTCGGTGCCGAAGCCCGAGCCGAGGACGACGAAGAAGCGGCCCTGCATCGATACGTGGTGAGGGCGGTGCAGCAATTTATGGACGACGTCATTCCGGGGCGATGCGAAGCATCGAACCCGGAATCTCGAGATTCCGGGCTCGCGCTTACGCGCGCCCCGGAATGACGAAGGACCCCCGTTTCCGGTTCCCGATTGACATCCCCACCCGTGCTGCCAGACTTTGCACAATAATACAGGGTGGAGACGTCCGCGATGGCCAGCCTTTCGGCCTCGAACCATGTCGCCCGTGTCTTGTCCGTCGCCAATCACGTGGCCGACGTCGATGCCTCTTCGCGGATTGCCAATTCCTGGCGGCGCTGCCTGATCAGCCACAAGCTCGATCCCGCCCGCCAGGGCCCGCCGCAGACGCTGACCGAGGCCGAGATCCGGCAGGTCGCCGAACCGATGGAGGAGACGATCCGGCTCGCAACGCCCGAGCTCGACGACCTCGCCCGCGTGCTGCGCGACGCCGGCTACTGCGTGAATCTGGCCGATGTGAACGCGACCATGCTGTTCAGCCGGCTTCCGGGCGAAGCCGATGCCAGGATGTTTCTGGACTGGAAGATCTACACCGGCTCGAATTTCGCCGAAACTTGTGAGGGCACCAACGGGCTCGGCACCGCACTCGCCGAGCAGAAGCCGATCCTGGTGCATCGCGACGAGCATTTTCGCGCGCAGTGGCACATGTTCTCCTGCGCCGTGGCGCCGCTGTTCGACCAGGCCGGGCGGCTCGCCGGTGCGATCAACATCACCTCCTGCCGCGAGGATCTCGAACGCGCCGCGCATCAGCTCGCGCTCGCGGTGACCATGGAGGCGACGCGGCGGATGGAGGGCGCGATCTTCCGCGGCCATTTCCGCAACGCCTGGATCGCGACGGTGCCGGGTGACGGCGGCAGCGGCCTGCTCGCCTATGACGACGACCGCCGCATCGTCGGCGCCTGTCGTTCCGCGCGTGCGCTGCTCGGCCTCACCGACGGCATGATCGCATCGGGCATCGATCTGTCGCGTTACATCAAGTTCGATCATCACGCCGCGCGCAGCGCGGACGATGTTGTTGACCTGCGCCGAGCCGATGGCAGTCCGTTGGGCCAGGGCCATGTCGCTCCGCCGCTGCGCGCGAGATCACACGCTCCGCGCCGCGATGCGCCTGTCGATCGCTTCGATACTCTGAGCCGGCTCGCCGGCCGCGATCCCGGCCTGATCAGAAGCGTGAAGCGGCTCAGGAGCATCGGCGATCACAATCTGCCGGTGCTGCTGCATGGCGAGACCGGCGTCGGCAAGGACGTGTTCGCGCGCGCCATTCACGCCGCCAGCAACCGCGCGCGCAGCCACTATGTCGCGCTGAACTGCGCGGCGATGCCGGAGAGCCTGATCGACGCCGAGCTGTTCGGCTACGAGGCCGGGGCCTTCACCGGCGCGCGGCGCGAGGGCTCGAAGGGCCTGATCGTGCAGGCCGACGGCGGCACGCTGTTCCTCGACGAGATCGGCGACATGCCGATCGCGCTGCAGACGCGCCTCTTGCGCGTGCTGGAAAACCGCGAGGTCTGGCCGCTCGGCGCGCTCAAGCCGGTGCCGGTCGACATCCGCCTGATCAGCGCCACCCATCGCGATCTCGGCCGCATGGCGGAGGAGGGCGCCTTCCGCGCCGATCTCTATTTTCGTCTCCGCGGCATGGAGGTGAAGCTGCCAAGCTTGCGCGAGCGCGCCGACCGCGACGACATCATTCGCCAGATCGCACGCGAGGAAGCGCCCAATTGCCGCCTGTCGGACGAAGCCTGGGCGTTGCTCTCGGCCTATCACTATCCCGGCAACATGCGCCAGCTCCGACACGTGCTGCGGCTTGCCGGCTGCACCGCGGAGAATGGCGTCATCGCCGATGCCGATCTCGATCTGCCGCCGTTCGGTGGCCGTGCGGCGGAACCGGACCTCGCTGCGGCCGAGCGCGCGACGATCATCGAGGCGCTGCGCAAGCATGGCGGCCGTGTGACAGAAGCGGCGCGTGCGCTGAAGCTCAGTCGTGCCACGCTGTATCGCAAGATCAAGCAGCTGAAGATCGAGACCGCGCAGTAGGCGCTCAATTGCATGTGGCGAACGTCTTCCCCACTCCCCTTGTGTGAGAGGGTGGCTCGCCGAAACAGCGGCGGGACGGGTGAGGGGTTCTCTCGGTGAGTCCGGATTCGTAGGGTGGGCAAAGGCGCGCTTTGCGCCGTGCCCACCATCGATCCAACTCTGCAACAGAAGTGTGGGCACGCTTCGCTTTGCCCACCCTACGATATCCGTGTTCGTGGATAGAACCCCTCATCCGTCGCTTCGCGCCACCTTCTCCCACAAGGGGAGAAGGAAGAGCAGCACGCTTGGAGCGTGGCTCCCTTACGAAAAATCCGTCCAGCTCAGATGCCGCGAATCGAGGTCGCCGACTGAAACGGTGCCGCGGATTTCGTGGGGAACGTGGAAGCTGCTGCGCAGATAGACGAGCGGTGCAGCCCCGTCGGAATGCGACACCCCGCGGACCTCGCCGACGAAGATCGAATGCGTCTTGGTCTCGAACTCCTGCGCCAGTTCGCAATCGAACGCGGCGACCGCATCCGTCAGCACCGGTGCGCCGGTGGCCCCGCGCGTCCATTGCCCGAACGCAAAGCGGTCGTCGCCATTGACGCCCTTCTGGCCGCTGAAGGTGAGCGCCAGCAGCGCGTGGTCCTCGTGCAGGAAGTTGATCGCGAAGGCGCCTTCCTCGCGGATCCGCGCATGCGCGCTGGCGTTGCGGTTGACGCAGACGATCAGCGACGGTGGATTGTCCGACAGCGAGCAGGCCGAGGTGACCGTGAGTCCCGTTCGCTTGCCGTGCTCGGCACCGACCGTGACCAGCGCGACGGCGCCGGCACATTGGCGCATCGCCTGCTTGAAATCCTTTGCGTCCACGCTCACGCGGAAATCTCCGAAACGGGTGCGGATGCGGCACGATCGCGCCGCATCCGCGTCGGGTCAAGCCGCCTTCTTCGCGGAGCCGAGATGCTTCAGGCGCGGCATCACCTCGTTGCTGAGCAGCGAGAGCGAATGATGCCAGGCCTCGGCCTTGTGCTTGTAGTCGAAGCCGAACACCAGCAGCACGCCGAAACCGCCGACCTCCTCGTAGATCTTCTCGATCTTCTCGGCGACGGTCGCGGGCGAGCCGACGATCCAGTTCCGCTTGGCGCAATATTCGACGGTGACGTCGCTGTCGGGCACGTCGGGCGCGTGCTTCAGGTAGTCCTTGAAGCCGAAATGGCCGAGCAGGGGCAGGAAGTACTCATGCATCATCCGGCCCATCATGTCGCCGGTCGAAAGCTTCCAGGCCTCCGCGTCGGTGTCGGCGACGAAGACCTCGCGCACCAGACGCCAGTCCTGCCGGTTCGGCTTGCGGCCGGTCTTGGCAGCACCGATCTCGACCGAATCCCAATGGCTGCCGACATAGGCGGGATTGAGGTTGAGGCTCATCGGGATGAAGCCGCGTTCGCCGGCGAGCTTCAGCGTGTCCGAGTTCTTCGACAGCCCGGCGACGCCGATCGGCGGATGCGGTGCCTGCAACGGCTTGATGTGGGGCTTGAGGAAGTCGAACATCGTGTCCGGCTTGGTCACCGTCCAGAATTTGCCCTTGTAGGTCCAGGGCGCGGGATCGGTCCACATCTTCAGGATGATTTCCAGCGCTTCGCGGGTCATGTCGCGGTTCTGCCCACTCATGCCGTCGACGTTGAACATCGCCCAGTCGCTCGGCAAGCCGCTCGCCGCGACGCCGAAATTGAGCCGGCCTTCGGACATGTGGTCGAGCATGGCGACGCGGTTGGCGAGTTCGGCCGGGTGGTGATAGGGCAGCAAGAAGCCGCCGGGCCCGATGCGCAGGCGCTTGGTCTGCATCAAGGCCTGCGCGATCAGGAGGTCCGGCGTGGGATTGGGTTCCCATGGTGCGGTGTGGTGCTCGCCGACCCAGGCCTCCTGATAGCCGAGCTCGTCGAGCCAGCGCATGACTTGCAGGTCCCAGTCATTTCCTTCCTTCAGGCCGCACTCCGGCGGATGCGAAGGCATCGTGAAATAGCCGATCTCCATGGGTTTCCTCTCCATAATTGACGCGTCTTGCTGCGCGGTTCACGGATGTGAGCGGGGAGGCATGAGCAAGCGGTGTGCCAGCGCGGCAGCGTCTCAGGCCTGCGAGAAAACGCTGGTTTGCGGCGGCAATAGCCGATATCCCGGGGCGAATTTGCTGGCCGTCGTCTCATTGTCGCGAGACGGCGTCTTGCCGCTGAGACGAGGACGAGACCTGAGATGACCGAACCCGCCTATGTCGCGGTGGACTGGGGCACCAGCAGCTTCCGCCTGTGGTTGATCGATCGGGCCGGCCGGGTCCTGGCCGAGCGCCGTAGCGATGAAGGCATGCTGGCGGCGGCCAAGGCCGGATTTGCCGGCGTGCTGCAATCGCATCTTGCGGCGATCGAAGCGCCGGATCATCTGCCCGTTCTGGTCTGCGGCATGGCCGGCGCCAAAACCGGCTGGGTCGAGGCCGGCTATGTCGACACGCCGGCGCCGCTTTCCGCCATCCTGAAGCGGGCCGTGCGCGTGCCGGGCGAGGCGCGCGACATCCGCATCCTGCCCGGCATCGCGCAGCGCGACGTCAAGGCACCGGATGTGATGCGCGGCGAGGAGACGCAATTGCTCGGCGCGCTCGGCCTCGAGGCCGCCGGCGAAGCGCTGGTCTGCATGCCCGGCACGCATTCGAAATGGGTGCGGGTGAAGGACGGCACGGTCGCGCATTTCTCCACCTTCATGACCGGCGAGCTGTTCAGCGTCGTGTCGCGCGAGACGATCCTGTCGCTCGCGGTCGCCGGTGCCGATGACGCCGAGGATGTCGCGAGCTTCAAGACGGCGGTGAAAGCTGCGTTTGAGGCGCCGGCCTTTGCGGCCAATCTCCTCTTCGGTGCGCGGTCGCGCCAGCTGCTGTTCGGCGGCACGCCGGCTGCGGCGCGCGAGACGCTGTCGGGCACCTTGATCGGTGTCGAGCTGGCGGCGGGTCTCTCCGGCGCCGTGCCGAAAGCCGGCGTCACGTTGATTGCCTCGGGGCGGCTCGCCATGCTGTACCGGCTCGCCTTCGACGCGCTGCCGGTGATCGTGACGCCGATCGATGCGGATGAAGCCGTCCGCCGCGGCCTGTCGATGGCAGCCGCGGCCATCTGGACGAGTTAAGAAGGATCCTTGAGATGAGCGTTCCCTTTCCCCCGATGCAGCGTCCGCTGGTCGCGATCCTCCGTGGCGTGAAGCCGGAGGAGGCCGAGGCGATCGTCAGCGTGTTGATCGAGGCCGGCATGACGGCGATCGAGATCCCGCTGAATTCGCCCGACCCGTTCCGCTCGATCGCCACGGCCGCGAAGCTCGCGCCGGCCGGCGTGCTGATCGGCGCCGGCACGGTGCTGACCACGGCAGATGTCGATCGTCTCAATGACGTCGGCGGCAAGCTGATGGTCTCGCCGAATGTGGATACGCAGGTGCTCGCGCGTGCGCATCAATACGCCATGGTGACCTTGCCGGGCGTGTTCTCGCCCACCGAGGCGCTGCTTGCCGCGCGCTCTGGCGCATCGGGGCTGAAATTCTTTCCGGCGAGCGTGCTCGGCGCGTCCGGCATCGCCGCGATTCGCGCGGTGCTGCCGGCCGGCGTGATGATCGCAGCCGTCGGCGGCGTCTCCGACCAGAATTTTGCGGAGTATATCAAGGGCGGCGTCACCGCATTCGGGCTCGGCTCCAGCCTCTACAAGCCCGGCATGAATGCGGCGGATGTCGCAGCTCGCGCAAAGGTGACGATCGCGGCCTACGATCGGGCGATTGCGAAAGACTGACCTCGCAATAAACCAGCCGTGATCCCGTCACGGTCGCGCATTATCCTATCTTGCCGTAGCAGGCGAGATCAGGAGACCGACATGGCGATCAACAACGTGGCCGATCTGTTCGTGGCAACGCTCGAACAGGCCGGCGTCAAGCGGATCTACGGTATCGTCGGCGACAGCCTGAATGCTTTTACGGAGGCGCTGCGGCGCCGCGGCACCATCGAATGGGTTCATGTCCGGCATGAGGAGGTTGCGGCGTTCGCAGCCGCCGGCGAAGCCGAGATGACCGGAAGCCTTGCGGTGTGCGCGGGTTCCTGTGGCCCGGGCAATCTGCATCTCATCAACGGCCTGTTCGACGCGCATCGCAGCCGCGTCCCCGTACTGGCGATCGCGGCGCAGATCCCGTCGGCCGAAATCGGCGGCGGCTATTTTCAGGAAACCCATCCGCAAAACCTGTTCCGGGAATGCAGTCATTATTGCGAGCTGGTCTCGGATGCGAGCCAGCTTCCTTTCGTGATCGAGAACGCCATCCGCGCGGCCGTGGGCCTGCGCGGCGTCGCCGTCATCGCCATGCCCGGCGACGTCGCTTTCCGCGCCCCGCCGAAGCGCGCGCTCTCGACGGCGCGGGGACTCGCGCTGTCGGCGCCGAGGGTCTCACCTGAGGCCGATGAGCTGAAGGCGCTGGCCGACCTCCTGAACGGCGCCGAGCGCATCACGCTGTTCTGCGGCCGTGGCTGCGCCGGCGCGCATGCCCCGTTGATGCAGCTTGCGGAAGCCTTGAAGAGCCCGATCGTGCATGCGCTCGGCGGCAAGGAGCACGTCGAATACGAAAATCCCTACGATGTCGGCATGACCGGCTTCATCGGCTTCTCCTCCGGCTATGCCGCCATGCATGCCTGCGACGCCCTGTTGATGCTCGGCACCGATTTCCCCTATAAGCAGTTCTTCCCGACCGACTGCCAGATTGCGCAGATCGACATCCGCCCGGAAAATCTGGGACGGCGGTGCAGGATCGACCTCGGCCTCGTCGGTGATGTCAAGCAGACCATCGAGGCGCTGCTGCCGCTGTTGAAGACGAAGACGCAGCGCAAGCATCTCGACGATGCCGCTGCGCATTACAGGAAGGCGCGCGAAGGGTTGGACTCGCTCGCCAGGGGTACCCCGGGCAGCAAACCGATCCATCCGCAATATCTCGCAAAGGTCATCAGCGACCATGCGTCCGAGGATGCCGTGTTCACCGCCGATGTCGGCACGCCCACGGTGTGGGCGGCGCGCTATCTCGAGATGAACGGTCGACGCCGGCTGATCGGCTCCTTCGTGCACGGTTCGATGGCCAATGCGATGCCGCAGGCGATCGGGGCGCAGGCCTCGCAACCCGGCCGCCAGGTCATCTCGCTGTCGGGCGACGGCGGCTTCACCATGCTGATGGGCGATCTGATCACGCTGACGCAGATGAAGCTGCCGGTGAAGGTCGTCGTCTTCAACAACGGCGTGCTCGGCTTCGTCGCGCTGGAGATGAAAGCCGCCGGCTTCGTCGACACCAATGTCGACCTGCAAAACCCCGATTTCGCGGCGATGGCGCGCGCAATGGGGATATTTGCGAGGCGCGTCGAGGACCCCGGCGAGCTCCCGGGCGCGATGAAGGAGATGCTGGCCCACAACGGGCCGGCGCTGCTCGACGTCGTCACCGCCAAGCAGGAGCTGTCGATGCCGCCGACCATCACGCCCGAGCAGATCAAGGGTTTCAGCCTCTGGGTGCTGCGCGCGGTGATGAACGGCCGTGGCGACGAGGTGCTCGATCTCGCGAAGACCAACCTGCTGCCGCGCTAGGCGCGGCAACACGGCGGGGCCAGCTATTTTGTTGTGTCGCTCGGGCACGTGGCGACGAGCATCAGGGAGACCAGTTGTGGGGTTGGAAGCCTCCTTGCGTCGGGCTCGCTCCTGATCTTCAGGACCGTAGTGGCGCCGTCCAAAGCGGTCAGCTCTCCGCAAAGGGTCTCTTCTGGCTGTGTCGCTGTCGTACTGCGAACGGTTAGTTTTGCGAACGCGGGGGGCTTGCTCGCAGCCGTCGGCCCGTACCAGGAGAACGCAATCGCTGCCGCAAGCAGCACCGCACTGCCAACCGCTAGGTACCGCGCATGGGTCAGGTCATCCAATGCATCCGTGGTCAGGTTCACATTGCGAACGTCGACCCCTCCCTCATTGACTATGGACTGCACGCTCACAGTCCGCATTCTGCCATTGGCTGCCGAGAGAAACAGCCACAGCGAAGCGATCGCGGCGGCGACGGCGAGCAACGTCAGCACACCGAGCGTGTATTGGACCCAGGGTTCATAGGCAGTGATCGTGCCCTGACCTTTGAAAAGCAGCACGGTCGTGACGAGGGTGAGAAGGCCGGCCATCCCGGTTCGCCAGTCCTGAGCCGTCTTGCGTACCCGCTCGAGGGCAACCTTGAGTTCTTCGGCCATCCGGGCGCGGTCGTCGATTTCGGTCGCGCTGGGCATCGGATTGTGCGGCAGCACCGCTCTGACGCCAGGTCGCGCGGGTTTTGCGTTCGTGTTGGTGTCCACGGAGTCGCTCACGAATGCTCCTCGCCGAAGCTCTCGATGCGCATCTTCCAGGTCGCACCGCATCCGGTCAGCGCAGCGCGTCCGAGAGGGTCTGGATGCTTGACTTTGCAATTGCAGCGAACACTGAACTCGGCAGGAAGCAGCGACTCGCCGATCAGGCCTTTGTCCCGAAGCGCTTCGACCGCCGCGCGCAAGGTATCGGGGCTCGTCGGAGCCACGCCCTTGAACGCGATCAGGAATTCGGTGTGCTGCATGTGGTCTTCGCAGCGTGGGCAATGGCCATCAAGCTGCAGCATCATCGGATCATGGGCATCCGGATGCGGGGTCACCTCGAACTTTTCGACGGCGGCGACCGACCAGGCGGGATCGGGCTCGTCGATGTATTTGACCGGCTTCTTCATTCTTGGCCTCCTATGATCGGAAAGTGCACGCCGAGCGCCTGCTTCACCGGCTCGGGCGCGTATCGAGTGATGAAGTGTGCGATCTGGTGACGCCGCCAGCGATCGTCCTGCTCGAGCGCTTCGGCAGATCGGGCGCCTTCCAAGAGTTGCTTGTATGTGTCGGCATCGAGCAGGCTGGCGGCGAGCGCCTCTATGACCGCGCTCGGCGAATGTGACATCAGGGACTGCATCTCCTTCAGCAGGGCCGTATCGCGAACGATGTCACGTGGACCCGTGCTCCACGTCGTGGTGCTCAGAACCTCTTCAATGCGGGCGGTGGCGACTGTCCGCCGTCGATCCCGCTCCGCCAGCGCCTCTCTGGCGAGCCGTTCGAGCAATTCGTCGGTCGAGTGGGCCCACTGCCGAAAGACGGGCGCGTGCGATCCGTAGCGCTCGCCAATGACGTGATCGCAAATTGCGAGCCGTTCTTGGGCTGGCCGATGTGCCTCGTCGACCTCGATGGCGCCGACCAACTCTCCGAGCTGCAGGGCCCGGAAGAAGAAGTAGATGCCCGTGACGGCCGCACGCGGGTCGATGCCCTCGTGCTGCATGGACTCGATGGAGATGAAGGTGCCGCTCACGTCGGCCTCGATCTCCTGATCGACCGGCCGCCTGTCGAGCTCCGGGAGCGATGCCTGGCTGAGGTCCACCTTGGCCGAGTCGGCGATCAGATGCTTATGCAGGATATGCCCGACTTCGTGTGCAAGCACGAAGCGCTCGGCGGCAGTCGCGAAGTTCTCTGCTGTCCTTATTTCGCGCGATCCGGTTGGCCAGTCGTCAACGAGAGGTGCGCGCACCGGCGAGGCCATCCAGTCCAGCAGGGTGGCGATGATGCCGGCGGTCCGGCTTTCCGGTGGCGCGGGCGGATCAGCGGGCGTGCGATCGATCACGTGAGCGGCGAAAGCTCTGGCGAGCCGGTAGACAAAGAGTGCAAGACCCCGATTGAGGGCTACGACGTGCCGAGGTGCGATCCATATGGTTAGTGCTTCAATGCCCGCAGGCGGAATTGTTCGAACGAGGACGCGGTCCGGCTGCAGCAGCTGCGCCAGTTCGGCGTCCCTGAGCGTGGCGCCGACGTAGCGTAAGATACTCGCGTTGATCGTCTCGATGATGCGGGCTACGGGGTCGCTGTCGGGCGCGCCGATTTCGACCTTTCCCGGTTTGCCGCGCGTGAACAATTTGACGTAGACGTCGTCGATCTGTTGAGCTGCGCCTTGAGCAGGGGACATTCTCAACTCCGGGGGAACTGGCCCTGGCAGGTCTCCGTTAAAGTTGATATGTTACAGCAATGCACCCGCTGCGGATATCGGTTTCCTGCGGTCTCATCATAATTTTACGCCTAGTCGAGGTCCGCGCTGCTTCGATCCTGCGGCCGTGTTCGAACAGCGGCTCCCCTAGCCCCGCTTCGCCGACGGAACAGGCAGCCGCTCGTGGCGGTGCTGGAAGCGCTGCCAGTGCAGGACGCCGCCGATCAGCAGGGCCGGCACGAAGCCGAGCACGATCAGGAAATGCGGCAGCTCCTTCGGCGAGATGAAGGCGATGGCGATGTCCGAGATCAGCCACAGCGCGGCGAACATCACCGCGAAATCCGTGCGCGGGCAGCGCAGATAGTAGAACACCGCGGTGATGACCACGGCAGGCCCGATCGCGATGCCGATCATCACCGCGGTCAGCTCCTTCGGCGTCACCGCGTCGAGCACCATCGACGCCAGCAGCCAGAGCGCGGCGAACATGGCGACGATGTCGAGCGGATGCCGCAATCCAATACCTCTCGCAGGAACCACGCTATCGTTGTGGCCCGGTCCCTCGCCGTCAAGGGAAAATACGCCTATTCCTCGTCACTTCCGGGCGTTGGCCGCAGCATGAAATGACCGAAGGCAGTGGCGATCGGCTTGTCCGCGTCGTCCTGCCAGGCCCGCGCCTCGAAGGCGACGATGCGCCGGCCCTGCTTCACGATCGAGACATTGGCAAAGCTGTCGAGCGCGCGGCCGGAGCGCAGATAGTTGATGGTCAGCCCGATCGGCTTGGGCGGCGCGGCGGCGCCGAGCTCGCGCGCCACCCCGATGATCGCCGTGGTCTCGAGGAAGGCGCCGGTCATGCCGCCATGGATCGCGGGCAGGATCGGGTTACCAATGATCTTCGGCGAGAACGGCATCGTCAGCGTGCCGTCGTCGTTGACGCGGATGCCGAGGCAGCGCGCGAACGGGCTGCGGGCGAATGGGCCATCCGGATCCTCCGGCGCCTCCAGGGTCGGGATGCTGCGCGAGTCCATCCTGCGGTCGGCGAGCATGTTGGTGCGATTGGCTCCGATCATGAAGCAGGCGGTCGCGGTCGCGACCGGATCGTCCTCGGACTCCTGATACGCGGTGGAGCGCACGAAGGCGATCGAGCGCGTGGTGCGGTAGCAGATCGAATGCGCCTTGATGTCGAGGCCCGGCGTCGCCGGCTTCTGATAGTCGATACGCAGGTCGAGGGTTGCGATCGCGCGCGTGCCGTCGAGCGCGAGCTGCACCGCCATGCCGCAGCTCTCGTCCAGCATCGCGGTGACGACGCCGCCATGCAGCACCCCGGTCTCGGTGTCGCCGACGAAGACGGGACGGTAGGGCAGGCTGGACCAGGCCTCGCCGGGTGCGAAGCGGTCGAGCTGGAGCCCGCTGATATGGCCGTAATCGGAGCGGCGGCCCTTGATGGCCTCGGCGAGCTCCTCGAACGGGAGCGTGGCAGGCAGGCTTGGCGTCGATGAGCTGGACATGGCGATGTTCTAGACCAGTGCCGGGCGCCGCGCAAAACCCCGAATACGCGTCGTGTGCCAGGTCCGCCGGCGGTTGGGCCTCGACAGGGCGGGCCGAAGCGCCGATGGTGGGCGCCTCGTTCGTTCGACTAGCCGCAAGGAGCGCTTATGGCCGACCCCGAAACACCCGGCACCAATCAGGGGCCCGTCACCATTTCGAGCTCGAGCTCCGAGCGGGCGCCGATCATCTATTTCGACGGCGCATCCTGTTTCGGCCATCACAACGGCGCGATCCAGATCGAGCTCGCCGCGAACTTGCTGATGCCGGTTGGCGCCGCGGTCAGGGTCGACGTGATCCAGACCGCGCACTTGCGTTGCAGCGTGGCCGCGGCGCTTGCCTTGCGCGAAGCGCTCGACAAGGCGCTGGCGATGTACAAGCAGGGGCAGCAGCAGCCGAATGAGGAGATCCCGGCGGTGAAGAACTGAGGCGGCATCGCGTCGTATGTCGCCGCGATCGCAGCTCCTCAGCTCACATGCACCTTCGGCTTCCTGCCGCCGTTCCACTTGCCGTCGAGCGCGCGCTCGATCTGGGCGGCGAGTTGCAGGAGCAGGCCGTCATTGGCCTGCTTGGCGATCGCCTGGATGCCGAGCGGCAGGTCGTGGTCCTGGGTTGCCATCGGCATCGAGATCGCCGGCATGCCGCAGAGATTGGCGAGCGGCGTGAAGGCGAAGAAGCGCCAGAGATTGCCGAACCAGTCGAGCACATCGGGATTGTCGGAGATGGTGAGATATTCCCTGGTGCCGACCTTTGGCGTCGGCAGCGCGGTGATCGGCGTCAGGATCACGTCCCATTGCTCGAAGAACGCGCCGAAGCCGCGTGACGTCGTGTTGAACACGCCCTGCATCTTCGCCCGCTCGGCGAAGCTCGTGTGCCGGCCGGCTTCCCAGATCCTGATGTTCATGGGCTCGATGAGATCTTCCGGCGGCTTTTCCAGTCCGCGCGCGGCGAGCATGTTGGAGATCACCACCGCGAAATTCGAGATGTAGCAGGTCGTCTGCGCCGCGAACGCGGCGCGGAAATCGAGCTCGGGCAGCGCATAGTCGACGTGATGACCGAGGCCTTCGAGGAAGCGGCCGGTTTTCTCCAGCTCGGCCGCGATCTCAGGCGTCGCGGTGTAGTCGCCCCATGTGTGCGACAGCGCGATGCGAAGCTTGCCGGGATCGCGCTTGATCATCTCGGAATAGGGCTGCGCCGTGGTCCAGAACGGCATGAACTCGCCGGGCGCAGGCCCGCGGGCGTGATCGACGAAGGCGGCGGTGTCGCGCACCGAGCGCGACTGGCAGCCCTGGATCGACACGAGCCCGGTGAGGTCGGACATGTGCGGGGCGAGCGAGAACACGCCGCGCGAGACCTTCAGCCCGATATTGCCGTTGACGCCGGCGGGAATGCGGATCGAGCCGCCGCCGTCGGTCGCATGCGCGATCGGCACCACGCCGGCGGCAACCATCGCCGCGCTGCCCGCCGACGAGCCGCAGGTGGTGTAGTCGGTATTCCAGGGATTGCGCGTGACGTAGACGGCCGGATTGTCGGCCGAGCTGCACACGCCGAATTCCGGCGTCGTGGTGCGCCCGATCAGGTTCAGTCCGGCCTGGCGGAATTTGCCGGTCAGGAACGTATCGGCGGCGGCGCGATTGCCGCGCATCAGCAGCGAGCCCATCTCCTGGAGCCGGCCCTTCATGGTCGGCCCGAGATCCTTCATCAGGAAGGGCAGGCCGGCGAACGGGCCGGCGAGGTTGGCACCGTCCCTGGCCGGATCGGCGATCACGTCCTCGAACAGCTCGACCACGCCCGACAGCGCCGGATTGACCTTGGCGACGGCAGCAGCGGCTTGGCGGGCCAGGTCCTTCGGCGTTAGCTCGCCCTTGCGGACGCGTGCCGCCAGCCCCACGCCATCGTGCTGCGCCCACTCGTTCCAGCTCATCGGCAAAGTCATGAAATTCAAATCCCTAGATGCGACGTTCCTTCCTTTCGCATGGACCCTGCGTGAATCAACTGAGCCGGCGCGAAGGGCAGGGTTGCATGGGGCGGAGAGGTCCCACGACCAGGGAGGCCGGCCGTCTCAATCCGATAGTCGCGCGATCACCGCAACCGGCCCGCCGCCCGCGGGGCCCTGATGCTCGGCGCCACCGGACACGTAGACCGCGCCGGTGCCGGCAAGGCCTGCGATCAGGCCGCCGACCGCGGCGCGGGCGTGGCGCGTCGAGCTGATGTCGGTGTCCTCCAGCATGGTGTGGCGAAAGCCGCGCACGCTGCCATCAGGCGAGGCTTCCGCCTTGGCGAAGATGTTGACGAGCTCGCGGCCGGCTTCCGCTTGCGGCCCGACGCCAAGCCCGACGCTCTGCAGCGCCGACGTCACGGCGGCGGCGTCGATCGCATCGCTCATCACGGCGTGGCCGATCTCGAATTCGCTGACCGATGCCGCCGAATTGCCGAGCACGATGACGACGTTGTGCATCAGCTCGATTCCGGCCGAGGTGGACGCCACCTTCGAGAACAGATCGTAGCGGCGCAGCACGTCCCCGTCGCTGATGTCGGAGCCGGTCTCGCCGAGCGCAACCGCAACGCCGAGCGCGGAGGCGCCGCGCGAATAGGCCATCGAGCCGTAGGCGCTGGTCGTCGCCGTCTTGTTGCCGCGTACGCTTGCGGCCTCGACGCGATCGCTGGTGAGCAGCGGGCATTTGATCTGCACGAAATGGACGTCGGCGGGGTCGGTGATGCCGGCGTCCGCCATCGCGGCCTTCACGGCCGCGGCCGTCTCCGCGATCTGCGCGGCGCGTCCGAGTTCCTCGGGCAGGAAGTCCCGCGTGTGCGCCATGCCGATGCTCAGGCGCTTGCCCGATAAGCCCGCCGGCGGCCGCTCGACCTCGCGGCGTGTGAACACGGTGATGTGCGGGCTGAGCACGCCTTCGGTGCCACCCGACATCACGAAGGCGATGCGCTGCTCGACCTCCTCCGGGGACAGGCTGAGCTGTGGCGCCAGAGCCGTGCACAGCGCGGCGACGGCATATTCCCGGGTAAAGTCGTTGACGCCGCCATTGCCCTCGGTCTTGCCGAGGATGGCCAGGATCTCCCTCGGGTCGATCGCGCCGGCGCCGATCATGGCCATGAGGCCGGAGACGTCGCCCGGGCCCTTGGTGACGATCTTGATGACGCCGACCGATGTGGTGCGCATGATTGGTCCTTACATGCAGTTCGGTGGTCCGGCAGAACAAACAGCCGTGGAACGAGGCTGCATGTCAAGATGCAACAATCCGCGTCATTCCGGGGCGCGACGAAGTCGCGAGCCCGGAATCCATCGGGCGGCAGAGACGTGGAAAAATGGATTCCGGGCTCGCGCCAAGAGGCGCGCCCCGGAATGACGCAGAGCTACGCTTGCACGCTGCAGCGCGACAGGGACACGAACACAATGGTCGATGCGGCGCCATCCCCACGATTGTGGCGAGATCGCATCGGTTCGACAAAAAAATCGTCTGTCGACGGTTGCGCGCGGCACCTTGATGAATCAACCTCGGTTGGTCCATAAGCGGCGTCCCGCGACCGGATTTCGGTTTGCGTCGCGTGCTTGGAGAGAGGGATTCTCGCGTGGCAAATATCAACCAGAAAATTGCGCAGGAGCTTGGGGTACGGGCGGAGCAGGTCGAGGCGACGGTGACGTTGCTCGACGGCGGCGCCACGGTTCCCTTCATCGCCCGCTACCGCAAGGAAGCGACCGGTGCGCTCGACGATGCGCAATTGCGCACCCTGGAGGAGCGCCTGGGCTACCTGCGCGAGCTCGAAGACCGCCGCAAGGCGATCCTCGAATCGGTCCGCGAGCAGGGCAAGCTCGATGCCGCACTCGAAGCCACGATCATGGCCGCCGACAGCAAGGCGCGCCTGGAAGACATCTATCTGCCGTTCAAGCCGAAGCGCCGCACCAAGGCCGAGATCGCCAAGGAAGCCGGCCTGGAGCCGCTCGCCAATCAGCTGATGGCAGAGCCGGGCAACGATCCCAAGGTCGTGGCAGAAGGCTTCATCAACGCCGAGAAAGGCGTGGCTGACGCCGCCGCCGCGCTTGACGGCGCCCGCGCCATCCTGGTCGAGCGGTTCGACGAAGACGCCGACCTGATCGGTGCCTTGCGCGAGGAGATGTGGACCAACGCGCGCATGGCCTCCAAGGTGCGCGATGGCAAGAAGACCGAGGGCGAGAAATTCGCCGACTATTTCGAGTTCTCCGAGCCGCTGACCAGGCTGCCCTCGCACCGCATCCTGGCGATGTTCCGCGGCGAGAAGGAAGAAATCCTCGATCTGCAGATTCAGGCCGAGGCGGAAGCGCCGCCGCCGGGCGTGCCGAGCGCCTACGAATTGAAGATCATGAAGCGTTTCGGCATCGCCGACCTCAAGCGCGCCGGCGACCGCTGGCTGATCGACACCGTGCGCTGGGCCTGGCGCACCAAGATCCAGGTGCATCTCAACATCGACCTGCGCATGCGGCTGTGGAATGCGGCCGAGACCGAGGCCGTGCGCGTGTTCGCGTCCAATTTGCGTGACCTGCTGCTGGCCGCGCCCGCCGGCACCCGCGTCACCATGGGGCTCGATCCCGGCTACCGCACCGGCGTCAAGGTCGCCGTCACCGACGCGACCGGCAAGGTCGTCGATACCGCCGTGATCTATCCGCACGAGCCGCAGCGGCAGTGGAACGAGTCGCTCGCGATTCTCGGCAAGCTTGCGCTGAAGCACCGTGTCGAGCTGATCGCGATCGGCAACGGCACGGCCTCGCGCGAGACCGACAAGCTCGCAGGCGATCTCGTCAAGGGCCTGGCCGAGCTGAAGATGAACAAGATCGTGGTGTCGGAAGCCGGCGCGTCGGTCTATTCGGCCTCGGCCTTTGCCTCGGAGGAGCTGCCCGGTCTCGACGTCACCCTGCGCGGCGCGGTCTCGATCGCGCGGCGGCTCCAGGATCCGCTCGCCGAGCTCGTCAAGATCGAGCCGAAGGCGATCGGCGTCGGCCAGTATCAGCACGACCTCGGCCAGGCCAAGCTCGCCAAGTCGCTCGATGCCGTGGTCGAAGACTGCGTGAACGCCGTCGGCGTCGACGTCAACACCGCCTCGGCGCCGCTGCTCGCGCGCGTGTCGGGCGTGGGTTCGGGCCTTGCGCAGAGCATCGTGGCACATCGTGACGCCAATGGCCCGTTCAAGTCGCGCAAGGCGCTCAAGGACGTGCCGCGGCTCGGGCCGAAGGCGTTCGAGCAGTGCGCAGGCTTTTTGCGCATCCTCGGCGGCGAGGATCCGCTCGATGCCTCCGGCGTGCATCCGGAAGCCTATCCGGTGGTGCGCCGGATTCTCAGCGCCACCAAGAGCGACATCAAGGCGCTGATCGGCAGCAGCGAGATCGTGCGCACGCTGAAGCCGAAGGATTTCGTCGACGAGACCTTCGGTCTGCCGACCGTCACCGACATCCTGCGCGAGCTCGAAAAGCCCGGCCGCGACCCCCGTCCGGCGTTCAAGGCCGCCGTGTTCAAGGAAGGTGTCGAGGAGATCAAGGATCTCAAGAAGGGCATGATCCTCGAGGGCACCGTGACCAACGTCGCCGCCTTCGGCGCCTTCGTCGACATCGGCGTGCACCAGGACGGTCTCGTGCACATCTCGGCGATGTCGAAGACCTTCATCAAGGATCCGCGCGAGGTGGTGAAGCCCGGCGACATCGTCAAGGTGAAGGTGCTGGACTTCGAGGTCGCCCGCAAGCGCATCTCGCTGACCCTGCGGCTCGACGACGAGGTCGGTGCCAAGAAGGACGCCCCCGGCATGCAGCGCGACAATGGCGCGCGCAATCCATCCCGCATGACCTCGTCGGCGCCGCGCAAGCAGGAATCCTCCGGCGGTGGCGCACTCGCCGAAGCCCTGCGCCGCGCGGCGGAGAAGAACAACGGTAAGCGGGCGTGAGGCTCTATCTGAACCTCTCCCCGCTCTTTGCGGGGAGAGGTCGGAAAGCCTCCGCGAGTTGAGCTCGTCGACGTACGGCGAATTCTACCCACGTCGTCATTGCGAGCCAACGGGTCCGCGCAAAGCGCGGCCCGATGACAGGCTCCGCGAAGCAATCCAGACTGGCTCCGCCTGGACGGTCTGGATTGCTTCGTCGCATCAGCGCAAAATTGCTTCGCAATTTTGTCGCGAGCTCCTCGCAATGACGAGGAGAGGTCGCCGGTCCGCCTCCCTAACACCCGCGTCAGAATCTGGCGCATTTGTAAGTTGAAGGTGAGGGCGCATTTTCCTCATCTGATCCCCTGGAGCGGCGCGACCGTCGCCGCGACAAGGAGGATCTTCAGATGAACAGCAGGCTTCTCACCGGCATCGTCGCGGCGGCCATGGCTGCGACGTTGGCGGTCGCTTCGCCCGTTCTCGCCCGAGGTGGTGGTTTCGGCGGCGGAGGACACGGCGGCTTCGGCGGCGGAGGACATGGCGGCTTTGGCGGCGGTGGCCACTTCGGTGGTGGCGGCATGCATGTCGGTGGTGGCGGCATGGGTGGCGGGGGCATGCGAGTTGGCGGGATGGGCGGCGCTCATTTCGGTGGTGCCCGCTTCGTCGGTTCGCCAATGGCCGCCCACGCCGCCATTGGACCTCGCTTTGCCGCGGCTCCGCTAGCGACCCGCGCCGCCTTTGGGCCGCGCTTCGCCGGCGCGGGCTGGCACGGCAGGCACTTCATCGGCCGCCACGCCTTCTTCCGGCACCACCATCGCTTCTTCTTCGGAGCACCGTTCATCTACGCCGGCTACTACGACGGTTGCTGGCGCAGGAGCTGGACGCCCTATGGGTGGCAATGGGTCAATGTGTGCGGAGACTATTGGTAGTCGCATCGCCGTACCGCACCATTGTCGCGATCGCCATCAGGCGGTTCCGCTCAGCCCCGGAACGGGATAGTCTGGTGGCGATCGTCGCGTGGAGTTTTGCATGACCGGAGGTCACCGCCGCATCCTGGTCGTCGAGGACGATCCGGAAACCGCAGGCCAGCTCGTCGAAGAGTTGACGACCTCCGGCTATGAGGTCGATCTCGCCGCCACGGGGCGCGAAGCCCTGAGCCAGGGCGCCGCGCGCGACTATGCCGTGATCACGATCGACCGCATGCTGCCCGACATCGACGGCATCGCCGTGATGCGCCAATTGCGCGACGACGGCATCGCCGCGCCCTTCCTGATCATTTCGGCGCTCGGCGAGGTCGACGACCGCGTGCGCGGCCTGCGCGCCGGCGGGGACGACTATCTCGTCAAGCCGTTCTCCTTCGTCGAGCTGCTTGCGCGGCTGGAGGCGCTCGGCCGCCGCAGCGAGACCATCGCCAAGGAGACGCTGCTGCGCGTCGGCGACCTCGCCATCGACCTGATCTCGCGCAACGCCAGCCGCCGCGGCCGCAAAATTCCGCTGCTGCCGCGCGAGTTTCAGCTGCTCGAATATCTCGTCCGCAACGAGGGCCGCGTCGTCTCGCGCGCGATGCTGCTCCAGCACGTCTGGGACCTGCATTTCGATCCCTCCACCAACATCATCGACGTCTATGTCGGGCGCGTCCGCCGCAAGGTCGACGATGCCCAGGCCTATCCGCTGATCCATACCATCCGCGGCATCGGATATTGTCTCCGTGCTCCTGGCTAAGACGCTTCGTTCCTCGACCTTCCGCCTGGCGCTGATCGCGATCGCGGCGTTCGGGCTGATCGTCGCGGCGATCATGGCTTATGTCTATTTCGGCACGCTCGCCTATGTCGAGAGCCGGCTCGGCACCGCCGGCGATCACGACGGCTTCACCGGCACGATCGAACTCGCCATGGTCGCGGTCGCGGTGCTGCTCCTGGTGCTCGCCGGGCTCGCAGCCGTGCTGGTGACCCGGCGCACGGTGGGGCGGATCGAGGAGATCAACGCCACCAGCCGCGCCATCATGCTGTCCGGTCTCGACCGCCGTATTCCCTTGCGCGGCAGCCACGACGAGTGGGACCGCGTCGCCGAAAACCTCAACCAGATGCTCGACCGCATCGAGACGCTGATGGGCGAGGTCAAGCAGGTCAGCGACAACGTCGCCCACGATCTGCGCACCCCGCTGACGCGCATGCGCGGCCGGCTGGAAAAGGCCTATCATACTCAGCGCAACAGCGAGGCAGATGCCGTGCTGATCGGCGACACCATCGCCGATCTCGATGCCGTGCTCGGCATGTTCGCCTCCATCACCCGGATCTCGGAGATCGAGACCCGCGCCCGCAGGAGCGCCTTCCGCGCACTTGATCTCGCCGAGATCGCCGGCGAGGTCGTCGAGCTCTACGACGCCGCCGCCGAGCAGGTTTCGACGCGTCTCAGCCTCGGCGGCGACCGCGAGGTCGCGATCACGGGCGACCGCGACCTGCTGTTCGACGCCGTCGCCAATCTCGTCGACAACGCGATCAAGCACGGCTGCAAAGGCGGGCAGGTGGCGGTGACCTGCCGCAGCGGCGATGGCGGCGCCGTGATCGCGATCGCCGACGACGGTCCGGGCATTCCGGCCGACCAGCGCGATCACGTCTTCAAGCGGTTCTACCGGCTCGAACAGAGCCGCTACACGCCGGGCAACGGCCTGGGCCTCAGCCTCGTCGCCGCGGTCGCGCGCCTTCATGGCGCCGAGATTGCGCTGCATGACAATGCGCCGGGCCTGACGGTCCAACTCCGGTTTCCGCCGCCTGCGCAGCCCGGCACCCAACTTGCATGATGGCATCGGTACCGAGTGGAAGTCCTGCAATGTCCCGCCTGCCAGACCTCGTCATCACCAATGCTCGCACGCGCGGCCGCGAGATCGTCGACATTGCGATCACCGATGGCGTGATCACCGCGATCGGCAATCGGCTCGATCCCGGTGCACAGGCCTTTGTCGATGCCAAAGGCGGCCTGGTGACGCCGGCCTTTGTCAATCCGCACCTGCACCTCTGCAAGGTCTGGACCCTGCCCATGATGTCGGAGGCGGCGCTCGAGGCCTATCAGGGCGGCGGCATGAGCGAGGCGGCGAAGGCGGTCGATCTCGCTGCAGTGGTGAAGAGCAATTACGACGCGTCCTGGATCGTCCCGAACGCACGGCGCGCGGTGGCGCTCGCCGCGCTTCACGGCAATCTCCACATCCGCGCCTTCGCCGATGTCGACACCAAGGCCCGGCTGGAGGGCGTCAAGGCGCTGCTCGCGATCCGCGAGGAGTTTCGCGGCATCGTCGACATCCAGGTCGTGGCTTTCCCGCAGGACGGCCTGTTTCGCGAGCCCGGCGCCGACGGTCTGATGCGCAAGGCGATGGCGCTCGGGGCCGACGTCGTCGGCGGGATTCCCTGGATCGAAGCCGATGAAGAGGACATGCGCCGCCATGTCGCGTTCTGCTTCGACCTCGCGGCCGAACACGGCGCCGAAATCTCGATGCTGCTGGACGACGTCGGCGACGCCAACATGCGCACGCTCGACATGATGGCGCGCGCGGTGATCGCGCGCGGCGTCGAGGGCCGGGCGCTCGCCCATCATTGCAGGGCGATGGCGCTCTATCCCGAGAACTATCTCCGCGAGCTGATGGTGCTGCTCGGAAAGGCCCGTGTCAGCGTCGTCAGCAATCCGCACAACGGTCCGCTGCACGCGCGGGTGAAGGAATTGCTGGGCGCGGACATCAATGTCTGCCTCGGCCAGGACGACATTTCCGACGCCTATTATCCGTTCGGCCGCAACAACATGCTGGAGGTGGCGTTCCTCGCCTCGCATCTGTTGTGGATGACGAAGAAGAGCGAGTTCGAGACGCTCTACGACATGATCACCACGCGCGCCGCCACGGCGATCAACCTCGAGCGCTATGGCCTCGGGCTCGGCTGCGCAGCCAATCTGGTCGTGCTCGAGCAGGCCGACGTCACCGAGGCGCTGCGCTTCCACGCCCCGCCCAGCATCGTGATCAGCCATGGCCGCGTCGTCGATACCGACCGCATGCGCGCCCTGGCACAGACCGCGGTCGGCGATTGATCCGCGCCGCTCAGAGCTCGATCACGCCGCGGCGCGCGGCATGCGCCACCGCATCGGTGCGGCCGGTGGCGTCCAGCTTGTCGAGCAGCGAGCCGACGTGGAATTTCACGGTGTGCACGGAGATTCCGAGCTGGCGCGCGATCATCTTGTTGGAGGCGCCCTCGGCCATCAACGCCAGCACGTCGAGCTCGCGCTGCGTCAACGCGATGTCCTCAGGTCTCGCGCGCGGATCGCGGGCAACGACCGTGGCGGCGGCCCGCTCGCCGGGCGCGGCAAGGCGCAACCCGGCGACATTGCCGAGCAGCGCAGCCAGGCGGTCGGCGAGAGCGGCATCGTCGATCTCCAGGGACAGCAGGATCTCCGGCAGCTTGTCCTCGCTCACGCCTCCGGCCTCTCGCCGACCGTGACCTTGAAGTTGACCGGCTCGCCGCCGCGGCGCACCGCGACATCGACCACGGTGCCGACGCTCGCAGGTCCCAGCGTTCGCGACAGCGCGCGCACACCGGACAGTTTCTGGTCGTTGACCGCCACGATCACATCGCCCTGGCGAATGCCGGCGGCCGCCGAAGGCCCGGCCTTGTCGACACTCATCACCATCGCGCCGATACCGTCGTCGAGCCGCACCGGCTGGAGTCCGAGCCCGAGATATCCGCGCGCGATGCGGCCGCGCGCCTCTAACTGCGGCGCGATGCGCTCGATCGTCGCCGTCGGGATCACCAGCACGCGCCGCGGTCCAAGCACAGCCATGCCGAAAGCTTCACCCGTCGCATCGAGCGCGAGGCCGCCTTCCTGGCCGGGACGCAGGCGAACGTCGAGCTCGATCCGCGCATCGATGTCGCCGCCGCGCAAGGAGCGCCAGCTCCTGCCGGACGCCGACACCATGCCGAGCGCGGCGCTCGGCGCATCACGGTTGGTGGCCACGACAACCGACAAGGTGCCGAGGGGCGGGACCGTCGCGGCCAGCTTGACCGGCGCGACGCCAATCTCGGCACGCAGCAGCGCGATGTCGGTCGTATGGTCGCGGCCGGCGATCGTGGCGGCGACCCGGCTGCCGTCGGGGAGGCCGATCTCGACCTCGCCCTCGTCGGCCAGCGCCTCGTCGGCGGTGACGATCAGGCCGGGCTTCCAGACGAAGCCGGCCGCGCGGGAGCGATGCGAATGCACGGAGACGACGGAGGGCGCGGTACGCGCCACGACGTCCGCGAGCGCGGACGACAGTGAAGACAGAGGAGTTGGAGCGGTCATGGCGGTCTCCTGTAAGTTGTCCTCAATCTGGGATGTCGCGGGCGATTGCGAAACTGCCCGGGTGGCCAGGACAGAGCCGGCGCCGGCCGACGAACATGTGATTGGGAGCCGCTCACGGGAACGTGTAGCAATCGGCCGACATTGCGCCGCACGGCCCTAAACGTTTCCAGCGAGCCCTGACCGATGACCATCGACCTCACCCGCCGCACCCTGCTTCAACTTGCCGGCGCCACCTCGCTCGCGATGGCTGCCGCGGCAGCTGCACGCGCCGAGGGCACTGCGCAAGGCACCGGGCCGACCTATGCCAGCCGCACGCCGATGCGGGTCGGCATGGTGACGCTCCGGGTGAAGAATCTCGACACGGTTGCCGACTACTACCGCGACGTGATCGGGCTGGCCGTGATGGAGCGCTCCGCGACAGTTGCAAAGCTCGGCACGGCCGGCATCACGCTGCTCGTGCTCGAGGCGCGTCCCGATGCTGCAATCGAGCCGCGCAATGCCGCCGGCCTCTACCACACCGCTTTCCTGATGCCGTCCCGGAAGGACCTGGCGCGCTGGCTGGTAGCAGCCGCCTCGCATCGCGTGCCGCTGTCGGGCTTTGCCGATCATCTCGTCAGTGAATCCGTCTATCTCGACGATCCCGAAGGCAACGGCATCGAGGTCTATGCCGACCGCGATCCCTCGCAATGGCAGTGGAGCGAGGGCAGCGTGAAGATGGCGACCGACGAGCTCAACATCCCCGACCTGCTGTCGCTGACCAACTCGCGCATTCCCGACTACGCCAAGGCGCCGGACGGAATGCGCATCGGCCACATGCATCTGCGCGTCGGCGATCTCGCGCAGGCGGAAAGCTTCTACCACGGCACGGTCGGCCTCGACCCGACCCGCAAGCGCAATGGTGCCGCGTTCCTGTCGTCGGGCCGCTATCACCATCACCTCGGCATGAATGTCTGGCAGAGCCAGGGCGCCGGCCAACGCGACGATCAGACCACGGGTCTCGCCTGGTTCTCGCTGGTGATGGCCAAGCAGGACATTCTCGCCGCCCAGGTGGAGCGCCTGCGCAAGGGCGGCACGCAAGTCACGGCGCTTGCGGACGGTGTGGAGGCGATCGACCCCTGGGGCACGCGGGTGCGGCTGCTCAGGGTTTGATCGCCTGCGCAGGCATTGCTAAGACCCGTCAGGCGCAAACCAGTTTCCGGGACCCCTGACATGCCCGATTTCCACGGTGTCTTCCCCTATCTCGTCTCGCCCGTCGATGCCGACGGCGCGGTGCGCGGGAACGTGCTCGCGAAACTCTGCGACGACCTGATTGGCGCCGGCGTTCATGGGTTGACGCCGCTCGGCTCGACCGGCGAGTTCGCCTATCTCAACGCCGCGCAGCGGACGGCAATCGTGCAGACCACCATCGAGGCCGCGAAGGGCCGCGTGCCCGTGGTGGCCGGTGTGGCCTCCACCTCGACGGCCGATGCGGTGGCGCAGGCGAGGGCCTATCAGAAGTGTGGGGCCGACGGCATTCTGGCGATCCTGGAGGCGTACTTCCCGCTCGCCGACGCCCAGGTCGAATCCTACTTCCGCGCCATCGCGGATGCCGTGGACATTCCTGTCGTCATCTACACCAACCCGCAATTCCAGCGCTCCGACCTCACCCTCGACACCATCGCGCGCCTCGCCGGGCATCCGCGCATCGGCTACATCAAGGACGCCTCGACCAACACCGGCCGGCTGCTCTCGATCATGAACCGCTGCGGCGATTCCTTGCGCGTGTTCTCGGCCTCTGCCCACATTCCGGCCGCGGTGATGCTGATCGGCGGGCTCGGCTGGATGGCGGGACCTGCCTGCATCATCCCGCGCCAGAGCGTGGCGCTCTACGACCTCTGCCGGGCCGGCCGCTGGGACGAGGCCATGGCGCTCCAGCGCAGGCTGTGGCGCATCAACGAGGCCTTCGCCCGCTTCAACCTCGCCGCCTGCATCAAGGCCGGCCTTTCGATCCAGGGCTACGACGTCGGCGACCCCATCCCGCCGCAGGCTGCGCTGACGGCCGACGCGCGCAAGGTGGTGGAAGCGGCACTCAGGGAGCTGGCATAGCCGTCATTCCGGGGCGATGCGCAGCATCGAACCCGGAATCTCGAGATTCCGGGTCTGGTCCTTCGGACCATCCCGGAATGACGATTCCAACGGCATGACGAATGTGTGGGTTCATCGCCCAAAACCTCGGCTGGTATGCCCCCGGTCGATCCGCTAAAAGGCTGCCCGCAGTTTCGAAAAGACCTCGAGGACCCCACGGAATGAACATTCTTCCCGGCAATTTGCGTTTCGGAGCGGGCCAGCCCGTCAAGCGTTTGGAAGACCTGAGGCTGCTGACCGGGAAGGGGCAATTCATCGACGACAAGCCGCAAGACGGCGCGCTGTGGTTGCACGTGCTGCGCTCGCCGCATGCGCACGCCAGGATCGTTTCGATCGACACCAGCGCTGCGGCCGCGATGCCCGGCGTCACCGCCATCTATACCGGCGCGGACCTCGTCAAGGACGACGTCGGCAGCATCCCGACGCTGAGCATCTTCAAGCGCCCCGACGGCAAGCCGATGACGGTGCCGCCGCGCCGGCTGCTCGCCCATGAGATCGTGCGTTACACCGGCGAGGCGGTGGCGGCGGTGGTGGCGGCCTCCCGCGCGGAAGCGCAGAGCGCGGCCGAGGCGATCGTGGTCGAATACGACGTGCAGCCCGCGGTGGTCGACCCGGTCGAGGCGGTGAAGCCCGGCGCGCCCGTGGTGTGGCCGGAGGCGCCCGACAACATCGTCGGCGCGATGGCTTACGGCGATGCCGCCAAGGTGGACGAGGCCTTCGCCAGGGCCGCGCACACGGTCGAGCTCGACATCGTCAGCCAGCGCCTGGTGCCCTCCGCGATGGAGCCGCGCTCCACCATCGCCGAGATCGACAAGAAGACCGGACGTCTCCTGCTGCACGTGCAGTCGCAGACGCCGGCCTCGACCCGCGACGTGCTGGCGGAAGCCGTGCTCAAGCGGCCCAAGGACAGCGTGCGCGTGCTGGTCGGCGACATCGGCGGCGGCTTCGGCCAGAAGACCAACCTCTATCCCGAGGACGGTATCGTCGCCTACGCAGCGACCAAGCTGAGCAAGAAGATCCGCTGGCGCGGCGACCGCACCGACGAGTTCGTCGGCGGCACCCATGGCCGCGACCTCACCTCGACCGCGTCCTTCGCGCTCGATGAGAAGGGCAAGGTGCTGGCCTATCGCGTCAAGTCGATCGGCTGCACCGGCGCCTATTCCTCGGGTGCGGCGAACATCATCCCGCTGGTGCTCGGGCCGTTCGTGCAGACCGGCGTCTACGACCTGCCGCTGGTGCATTTCGAGGTGAAGTCGGTGATGACGCATACCGCGCCGGTCGGCGCCTATCGCGGTGCGGGCCGGCCCGAGGCGGTCTTCATCGTCGAGCGCCTGTTCGACGCCGCCGCGCGAAGGATCGGCATGGATCCGCGCGCGATCCGCAAAGCCAACTACATCAAGCCGGCGCAGCTGCCCTACACCAACGCGGCGGGCCAGGTGTACGATTCCGGCGCGTTCGCCCACATGCTCGATCGCGCCGTGAAGCTTGCCGACTGGGACGGCTTCGCCGCGCGCAAGAAGGCCGCCAAGAAGAAGGGCCTGCTCTACGGCCGCGGGCTCACCTCCTACATCGAATGGACCGGCGGCCGCGCCCATACCGAGAAGGTCAGCCTGCACGCGACCTCGCAGGGCCGCGTCGTCCTGCATTCCGGCACCATGGCGATGGGGCAGGGGCTTCAAACCACCTACACCCAGATGATCTCCGACACGCTCGGCATTGCCATGGACAAGATCGACGTGGTCCAGGGCGATACCGATCTGGCGATGGGTTTTGGCAGCGTCGGCTCGCGCTCGCTGTTCGTCGGCGGCACGGCTGTGGCCGTCTCGTCGAATGACCTGATCCAGAAGGCGCGCGAGAAGGCGGCGAACGTGCTGGAGACTTCGGTCGAGGACATCGAATATCAGGGCGGCATGCTCACCGTGGTCGGCACCGACCGCCGCATCAGCCTGTTCGACCTTGCCGAGAAGGAGAGCGGCGCAAAACTCAGCGTCGATTCCGAAGGCGAGGTCGACGGTCCGAGCTGGCCGAACGGAACGCATATTTGCGAGGTCGAGATCGACCCGGAGACCGGCGTCTCCCGCGTCGTGCGCTACACCACCGTCGACGACGTCGGCGTCGCCGTGAACCCGATGCTGGTGACGGGGCAGATCCATGGCGGCGTCGCGCAGGGAATCGGCCAGGCGCTCTATGAGGGCGTCTCCTACGATGCCGACGGTCAGCTCCTCACCGCGAGCTACCAGGACTACTGCATCCCGCGCGCCGACGACGTGCCGCCGATCGTGGTGACGCTCGATGACTCCGCGCCGTGCCGCACCAACCCGCTCGGCGCCAAGGGCTGCGGCGAATCCGGCGCCATCGGCGGCCCGCCCTGCGTCACCAACGGCGTGATGGACGCACTCGCCGAGCTCGGCATCACCCAGCTCAACACGCCCCTGACGCCGCAGAAGATCTGGCAGGCGATCAGGGACGCGAAGGTGGGTTAATTGTAGCCTGCGCTGCTGCGGCAATTTCAGCTCGTCGTCCCGGCGAAGGCCGGGACCCATACCCACCGAGCGGAATTTGGCGAAGATCGGTAATTGCCAGCTTCGCGCCACACCTCTTCCCGGCGTATGGGTCCCGGCCTTCGCCGGGACGACAGCGAGTGTGTGGCGCCAGCTTGTGGCTCAAATCCCCAGCATCATCTTCGCAATGATGTCGCGCTGGATCTCGGACGTACCGCCGAAGATCGTGTAGGCCCGGCCGTTGAGATATTCCGGCACCACCGTCAGCATCTCCTCAGGCGTCGCCGGCTCGCGGTTGAGCTTGTAGAGCGGGCGCATCGGCTCGACGGCGAGGGCGTCGTGGCCGATCACGTCGGCGCCCAGCCGCGTCACGGCTTGGCGGATCTCGCTGTTGCGCAGCTTCAGGATCGACGACACCGCGCCGGGATTCTGCCCGGTCTGGAGCGCCGAGAGCACCCGCAGCTCGGTCATCTCCAGCGCGTCGATGTCGACCTCGACCTCCGAGATGCGCGTCGCGATATCCGGACTGTCGATCGCGCGCCCGGTCAGGTCCGACTCGGCGAGGTCCGCGATCGCCTTCAGCCCCTCGCGCAGCTTGGCGGATGCGATGCCCGAGCCGCGTTCGAATTCGAGCAGGTATTTGCCGTAGGTCCAGCCCTTGCCTTCCTCGCCGACGCGGTTGGCGACGGGCACGCGCACGTCGTCGAAGAACACCTGGTTGACCTCGTGGTCGCCGCCGATGGTGAGGATCGGGCGCGTCGTGATGCCCGGCGTCTTCATGTCGATCAGGATGAAGCTGATGCCGTCCTGCTGCCGCGGTCCGTCGCTGGTGCGCACCAGCGCGAACATGCGGCTCGCGTGGTGGGCATGCGTGGTCCAGATCTTGGTGCCGTTGATGATGTAGTCGTCGCCGTCGCGCACCGCGCGCGTCTTCAGCGAGGACAGGTCGGAGCCGGAGCCCGGCTCGGAGTAACCCTGGCACCAATAATCCTCGCCGGAGAGGATGCGCGGCAGGTAGAAGTTCTTCTGCTCCGGCGAGCCAAAGCCGATGATGACGGGCCCGACCATCTTGACGCCCATCACGTTGACGTTCGGCACGCCGGCCCGAGCGGATTCTGTCTCGAAAATCCAGCGCTGCGCCGGCGTCCAGTCCGGCCCGCCATATTCGACCGGCCAGCCCGGCGCGCCCCAGCCCTGCTTGTGCAATGCGCGCTGCCAGGCCATGCCGATGTCAGGATCGGAGAACACCGACGGCGTCAGCGCGGTCGCGCGCTTCATCTCCTCGGTGAGATTTTTGGCGATGAAGCCGCGCACCTCGTCCTGGAAGGCGCGCTCCTCGGCATTGAACGACAGGTCCATGATGCGCTCCTTTCGGTTCAGGCCGATACGCCGGCGCGGCCAAGCCGGGCGTGGCGGGCATAGTGGTGCGCGCTGCCGCCGAACAGCGTGTCGAAGGCGACGAGCCGCTTGAAATAGGCGCCGACCTCGAGCTCCTCGGTGACGCCCATGCCGCCGTGAAGCTGGATCGACTGCTCGCCGACAAAGCGCGCGCATTTGCCGATCTTCGCCTTCGCGCCCGATGCGGCCCGCGCGCGCTCGATCGGCGCGCCGTCTGCCTTCAGCGCGGCGCGCAGCGCCATCGAGCGCGCCTCGTCCACCTGCATCGCCATGTCGGCGAGGCGGTGGCGGATCACCTGGTTGGCGGACAGCGGCCGGCCGAACTGTTTCCGGATCTTGGTGTATTCCAGCGTGGTCTCCAGCAGCGTCTGCATGATGCCGACGGCTTCCGCGCCGAGCGCGGCCATGGCGCGATCGACGGCCCATTCGATGGCCGGGAGCGCGTCGCGGCCGTCGCCGAGCAGGGCGTCCTCCGGAAGATGCACGTCGGGCAGCTCGATGTTGCAGGCGCGCCCGCCGCCGAGCCGCGGATAGTCGGTGATCGAGAGGCCCGGCGCCGTTGCCGGCACCAGGAACAGGCCGATCCGCCCCGATGGCCCGCGATGATCGTGAATATGCGCGGACACGATGATCTCGTCGGCGGCATGGCCGTCGAGCACGGCGATCTTGCTGCCGGCAAGGCGCCAGCCCTGCGCGGTCTTGTTGGCGGCGGTCGCGACCTTTGCGAGATCGAACCGCGCTGCGCGTTCGGAATGCGCAAGAGCCAGCTTCAACGATCCGTCCGCGATCTTTGGCAGGCTCGCCTGCTTCTGCGCGGTGCTGCCGCATCGCTCGATCAGCGCGGCTCCAAGCACGACCGTCGCGACATAAGGCTCCGACACCAGTCCGCGGCCGAAGGCTTCCATCAAGATGCCCATCTCGACCGCACCACCGCCGAGCCCATCAAACTCCTCCGGGATCGGCAAGGCCAGCCAGCCGAGCTCGGCGAACTGCGCCCAGACCGCCGGGCTGAAGCCGAGCGGGTCGTTCGCCATCTTGCGGCGATGATCGGCATCGTAGCTCTCGGCCACAAAGCGTTCCGCGCTTTCGCGCAGCAGCCGTTGCTCGTCACTGAGATTGAGATCCATGTCGCTACTCCGCGGCCGCCGGCGGCTTGCGCACCGAGGGATGCAGGCCGGATGGATCGACGATCATGCCGAACTCCTGGAGGTTATGGGCGTGACAGAGCTGATGCAGGGCAAAGGCCTGGTCGATTGCGGCCGGCTGACCCATCACGTCGACCGAACGATTGACCGCCTCCTTGGTCAGTTTCAGCGCGAAGGACGGTTTTGATGCGATCCGGCGCGCCAGCTCCAGCACGCGCGATGACAACTCCGCGCGCGGCACGACCTGGTTGACCATGCCGAGCTGATGCGCCTCCTGCGCGCTCCAGCTGTCGGCCGTGAACAGGAATTCCTTGGCCTTGCGCGGGCCGAGCTCCCAGGGATGCACGAACCATTCGACGCCGCAGACGCCCATGGTGACCACGGGATCGCAGAACTGCGCATCGTCGCTGGCGACGATGAGGTCGCAGGCCCAGGCCAGCATCAAGCCGCCGGCGATGCACTTGCCGTGCACCTCGGCGATTACAGGTTTTGCCAGATTGCGCCAACGGCGCGTGATCTGGAGATATATTTCCTGCTCGCGCGCGAAGCGGCCATGGGCATTGGCTTCGGCAAAGCCACCCCAATTTCCGATCGGCGGAAAATCGACGCCCGCTTCATTCTTGCCGCCCGGGCGCAGATCGTGGCCCGACGAGAAGTGCGGCCCGTTGCCGGCGAGGATGATCACCTTGACCGTGTCGTCCTGCACCGCGGCATCGAAGGCGGCGTTGAGATCGTAGGTCATTTGCAGGTTCTGCGCGTTGCGCGCATCGGGCCGGTTCATCACGACCCGGGCAATCGCCGGCTCCGGCCGCTCCACGAGGATGGTCTCGAACGAGGACATCGCGTTCCCCCTGGCGTTTCCGTTTGGTCTTGTTGTTTCGTTGAGTTGACTATGTTGGCCAGTGATAGGCAAGGGGCTTGCGTCAATCGGCTGGCGATGGGGCGCGCATATGCTTGTTGCAGTCATTCCGGGGCGCGAAGCGAACCCGGAATCTCAAGATTCCGGGTTCGATGCACCGGTCCGCGCTTGCGCGGTCCCGTCGCATCGCCCCGGAATGACGAGAAGAAATCTCGACACTCGCCATGGCCCTTCTGGTAGTTTGCACCGGATTCCACCGGGAGAAATTTGATGCGCAAGATCCTGACCGTGCTGGCGGCGCTGGCCTCGCTCAGCCTCACCAATTGCGGCTACAACGCGATCCAGAGCGAGGACGAGCAGATCAAGGCCAACTGGTCCGAAGTCGTGAACCAGTATCAGCGCCGCGCCGATCTCGTGCCCAACCTCGTCAACTCGGTGAAGGGCTTTGCGCAGCAGGAGAAGGACGTGCTGCTCGGCGTGACCAATGCACGCGCCAAGGTCGGCAGCATCCAGGCGACGCCGGAGGTGCTGAACGACCCCGCGGCCTTCCAGAAGTTCCAGGCCGCCCAGGGCGAGCTCTCCAGCGCGCTGTCACGCCTTCTGGTCGTCACCGAAAACTACCCGCAGCTCAAGTCGGACGCTCTGTTCAAGGACCTGATGTCCCAGCTCGAAGGCACCGAGAACCGCATCACCGTGGCGCGCAACCGCTACATCAAGGCGGTGCAGGATTACAACGTCACCATCCGCTCGTTCCCGAGCAATCTCACGGCGATGATGTTCGGCTATAAGGAGAAGCCGAACTTCTCGGTGGAGAACGAGAAGGCGATCTCGACCGCACCGAAGGTCGATTTCAATCCGGCGCCTGCGCCGTCGAAGTAAGCGCGTTCAGCCCCGATGCGCACCACATCCTCCGCTGTCATTCCCCGCGAAAGCGGGGAATCCAGTACGCCGCGGCTTCTCCGTAATCCACCGGCGTCTCTGGAATACTGGATCGCCCGGTCAAGCCGGGCGATGACGGCGGGGTTGTGGCGAACGATTGCGGTATTCGCACTCGTCCTCGCCTTCGCCCTCCCAGCCTTCGCCGACGTCGCGGTGCCGCAGCTCACCGGCCGCGTGGTCGACCAGACCGGCACGCTCTCCAGCCGCGATATCGCCGCGCTCACGCAAAAACTGCGCGACTTCGAGACGCGCAAGGGCAGCCAGGTCGCCGTTCTGATCGTGCCGACCTCGCAGCCGGAGACGATCGAGCAGTTCTCGATCCGGGTTGCGGAGGCCTGGAAGCTCGGCCGCAAGAAGGTCGACGACGGCGCGATCCTCGTCGTTGCCAAGAACGACCGGCATCTGCGCATCGAGGTCGGCTACGGCCTCGAAGGCGCGCTCACCGACGTCACCTCGCGGCGGATTATCGACGAGATCATCACACCGAAATTCAGAACGGGCGATTTCAGCGGCGGCATCTCGGACGGCGTCGATCGGATGATCCGCGTCATCGACGGCGAGCCGCTGCCAGTACCTTCGCCGACTGTGAATTTCGGCAATCTGGACGATATCGGGCCGCTCTTCTTCGTGACGGTGTTCGCCTCGATCGGGGTCGGCGGGTTCTTCCGGGCCATGCTGGGGCGACTGCTCGGATCATTGGCGACCGGAGGCATCATCGCAGCGCTGACCTGGCTCATTCTCGGTTCTTTCGCGCTTGCCATGGTGCTCGGCGTCGCCGGCTTCATCATCGGATTCATCGCCGATGTGGTTTCCGCGATGGGACCAGGCACGGGGTCGTCGCGCCGGGGCTCGTGGTCGGGCGGCTCGTCGGGCGGTGGCTGGAGCAGCGGCTCGTCGAGCAGCAGCGACAGCGGCAGCTTCAGCGGCGGCGGTGGCAGTTTTGGCGGCGGCGGCGCCTCGGGGAGCTGGTAGCGGTCATGGGCATCAAGCGCATTGCCAGACATCTGGTGCAGCATCATTGGCGGGCAAAGCGGATCTTTCCGCCAAAGGTGCTCAGCCGCATCGAGCAGGCGATCAGGCAGGGTGAGACCACGCATTCTGGCCAGGTCCGCTTCGTCGTCGAAGGTGCGCTTGACGGCGGCCCCCTGTTCCGCAACCAGCCGGCGCGCGAGCGCGCGCTCGACGTGTTCTCGCACCTGCGCGTCTGGGACACCGCGCACAACAACGGTGTCCTCATTTATCTCCTGCTCGCCGACCGCGACGTCGAGATCATTGCCGACCGCGGCATCGACGCGAAGGTGGGCGCGGCGGGCTGGGAGACCATCTGCCGCGCTATGGAGGCGGAGTTCAGGTCCGGCGCGTTCGAGCGCGGCGTGATCGACGGCATCGCGTCGGTGTCGCGCGAACTGGCCAGGCATTTTCCGCCAGGCGGCCCGCATCGCAACGAGCTGCCGGATGCGCCGGTGGTGATGTGACGGACGGGCAGTAATCCGCACTCCGTCATTGCGAGCCAACGGGTCCGCGCAAAGCGCGGCCCGATGACAGGCTCCGCGAAGCAATCCAGAGTCTTTCCGCGGTGGCAGTCTGGATTGCTTCGCTGCGCTCGCAATGACGACGTGGATGGGCGATGGCCCGGCTGTTGCGCGGCCGTTCATCTTCCCCCGGTTACAATTTGTTTCACGCCCGCCACACCGGTTCCACTTTCCCGGCCCAATTCGGCCCCTGATGACTTCCTAAAATTTCGGTAAGCGGGTCCCGAAGTAAGGATTTCGCAAGCAATGAAAGTTACCAAAAGGTCAATCCAGCGTGGAGTATTTGAGCCGTGAGCGAACCAATGGCTGAGCAGGCTGCCCAAGACACGAGCGTCGTCGAAGCTGCGACCGCGCCGCAGGCCGTCGAAGCTGCCGGGATCGAGGCGCCCTCGATCGCCCCCGACCATGAGGCGCCGCCCAAGCCCGATCCGGTCAAGATCGAGCCGCCGCGGATCGAGGTGCCGAAGTTTGAGGCCAAGGTTGAGCCGAAGGCCGAGAGCAAGCCCGAGCCGAAGCCCGGCAAGCTCATCGTGATGGCCCCCTCCGACCGGTCCTGGGACCGCGAGGATTTCGCCCCGCACGTGAAGGCGGACGAGCCGCGCGAGGCCGGCGGCAAGCGCCGTCTGTCGGCGATGGTCGCAGTGGTGGCGATTGCCGCCAGCGTCGGTGCGATCAGCGGTGCGCTTGCAACTGCCGGCATGATGCACTTTGCCGCGCCGGCGCCGGCGCAGGTCGCCGACACCAGCGCGCTGGATGCCTCCGTCGCGCGGATCGATGCCGACCTCGTCGCGCTCAAGGCGAATGTCGAGCACACCTCCAAGACCGGTCTCAGCCAGGTCAACCGGGCCAACGACCGCCTCGACAAGCTCGAGAAGGCGCAGGCCGAGCCGATGGCCAGGATCGCAAAACTGTCCGAGACCGTGGACAAGCTCCGTGCGACGCCGCCCGCCGCTCCCGCGCAGGCCGCAGCCGCGGCGCCCGCCAGGGAAACCACCGGCTCGATCGCACCGACCCAGGTCGCGACCGCGGCCGCCGCACCGGCTCCCGTGCCCGCCGCGCCCAGGACCGAGGTCGGCCGACTCCCGACGATCGACGGGTGGGTCCTGCGTGACGTCTCGAACGGCGGCGCGCTGATCGAGGGCCGCGGCGGCCTCTACGAGGTCTATGCCGGCGATCCCATTCCCGGCGTCGGCCGCGTCGATGCGATCCGCCGTCAGGACGGCCGCTGGGTGGTCGTCACCAGCAAGGGCCTGATCGTCGCGCGCTAAGCTGCCGACATTCGACTTCCGAAGAGGCGCTTCACCACCATGTGAAGCGCCTTTTTGCTTGAATAGGCGTCCCCGCGCGGTGTTACTGAAGGCATGAACCGCGCGTTGCGAATTCTCCTTGCTGTCGTCGTGCTTTTGGGTGGCGCCATGTCGCTGCCGGCAGCCGAGAATGCACAGCTCACGCGCGGCACCGCCATCACCGATCCCGATGTCCTGCGCAAGCTCGACCAGAACGATGCGCTCACCATCTCGCGCCTGGTGTGGCCGCAGCGGAACGCGGATTTTCCGCTCACGAACGATCTGCTGTTCTCCTCGATGCCGCAGCTTGCGCCAATTCCGCCGGCAGTCGATGCGGAGTTCGATCGCTACATCGCCGGACACAAGGCGGCATGGCCGAGCGAGACCATCGGCGTCGGCGAAGGTTTTGACGTCCAGTTGTTCGATCGGGCCGCGCTGAAATCCCCCAACACGCGTTTCGTGCTGGCCGGCATCGTCAACCGCATGGACCGCGCCTATGTGGCGGAGGACTCTTGCGGCGAGATCCGCTTGATCTATCGGCTCACCCGTTTCGACGCCGGACCGGATGGAACCAGGACGGCGACGCGCCTGCCGATGACGTTCAATCTGGTGATGAAGGCGCGCGATGCCCGCCAGGTCGCTTCGAACGGCAAGCCGATCACCTGCGCCGAGGTCGCGCGGCGCTGGCTCGACAATGGCGATTGGCAGGGGCTGATCGGCGGCGGCTTCCATCCTTACGATGCCATGCTCGATCGCATCGAGACCAACATCCAGGTCTCCATCGCGCCGAAATCGGCGCTGCACGACTTCCGCTCGGACTATTTGCTCAAGGTGTTCAAGTATGATGCCGCGACGAAGACGTTCGAGGAATCGACGCTGGAGAACCAGATCGACCGCGAGCGGATTTTTGCGGACAATGATCTCCGGCGCGACTTCAAGGCGTGGCTGCTCGCGCCCGACCATCTGCGCGAATTCGATCGCGGCACGGTGCTGATCCCCGAGAAATTCCTGGCCAAGGCCGCGGTCGTGCCGACACCCGCGGGCCTTGATGCCTCCGCGTTGCAGCCGGAGTTCGGCATGATGCAAGGGGAGGGCAACAGCGATCCCGTTTTCAGCGACAGCGACGTGGTCGGCGCGTTGAAGCAAGCGACCGCGCGCGGTGACATGCAGAACATCCGTTCGGTCGCAGGCTTCCAGCGCCGTCTCAACGACGTCACCTGCGCCGGCTGTCACCAGACCCGCGGCATCGGCGGCTTCCATTTTCCGGGCGTCGACTGGCTGGCGGACAGGCCGTCCAATTCCACCATCGTGCCGGCCTCGCCGCATTTCCTCGGCGACCAGCTTCGCCGCCGCGACATCCTGACCGCGTTCGCGGCCGGACAGCGCCCTGATTTCTCACGTGGATTTGCCAGCCGGCCGCAGGCCCGCGGCAGCCAGGAGCTGGCCGGCACCGAATATCAGGACGGCTGGGGCGCGCATTGTTCCCTGCAGGATGCGGGATCGGGAACGCTCGACAAGAGTTTTACGTCATGGAGCTGTGCCAAAGGGTTGACCTGTCAGGCTGCCGCGGCCTCGCGCCGCATCGGCATGTGCTTCATCAAGACGCGCTAATCCTCGAGCGATTAGGAATCCACGCTCGGCTGGCTGTCGCTGCGGTAGCTGCGCCTTCTCTCGTCATGCCCGGGCTTGTCCCGGGCACCCACGTTCTGGTTTCCGCGCTCAAGATCGTGGATGGCCGGGACAAGCCCGGCCATGACGGCCCGGAGGGTTGGCTCGCCAATGACAGAGTTTGTGCGGGCGAGTTATCTCCACAGCGGCGTGTGAGCGCTGGCGCGCCTCTTACCCCACCGCTCCCGAACCCCGCAGCTGCTTGATCGCGGCCTCGTCGTATCCCGCTCCGCGCAAGATCTCGTCACTGTGTTCGCCGACGCCGGGCGGCTTGCGCGGCTGCACCTTCTTGGCGCCGTCGACCCAGATCGGGCTGGAGATGGTGAGCATGGTGTCGTTCTCGAACGGCACCAGCACCTCGTTGTCCAGCATCTGCTTGTCGTTCGGGATGTCGTCGAGAATGCCGACGATGCCGAACACGAGGCCGTTGCCGTCGAGAATCTTGCGCCATTCGGCAAGATCCCTGGTGGCGAAGGTCTCGTCAAAAATCTTGATCAGTTCGACCGAACGGGCGTGACGGTCGGCCTTGGTGGCGAAGCGCGGATCGTCAATCAGGTCCTCGCGTCCCAGGCATCTGGCCAGTATCGGAAACTGCTTCTCCTCGCTCAGCAGCGACAGGATCAACCAGCGGCCGTCCTTGCACTGGTAGTGGTTGGCCACGGCGTTCAGCGCACGTTCGCGCGGCCGCCTCTCGGCGAACTTGGAGCCGCATAGTTTTGCCTGCGCCAGCGTGCCCGCGGCCCACACCCCGTTCGCCATCAGATTGGAGGCGACATGCGAGCCCTTGCCGGTCTTCTCGCGCTGATAGAGCGCGGTGACGATCGCGCTGTACAACGCCATGGCGCAGGGATGGTCGCCCATGCCGGCGACCGAGCGCGCCGGCGTGGTGTCGGTATCGGCGCGGACGAGGTCCATCAGGCCGGAGCGCGCCCAATAGGCATTGCTGTCGAAGCCGGGCTTGTTGGCCTCTTCGCCCTTCTCGCCATAGCCGGTGAAGGAGGCGTAGATCAGCCGGTCGTTGAGATGGGCGAGGTGGTCATAGGTGATGCCGAGCTTGGCGCGCACCGGCGGCGGCATGTTGGTGATGAAGACGTCGGCCTCTTCGACGAGCTTGTAGAGCACGGCTTGCGCCTCCGGCTTGGAGAGGTCGAGCGCGATGCTCTTCTTGTTGCGGGCCTCCAGCAGCCAGGCGAAATTGTGCTCCCCAGTGGGATAGCCCGGTATGTTCGGCAGATTGCGGTAGGGATCGCCGGCGCCGGGCGGCTCGATCTTGATGACGTCGGCGCCGAAATCCGACAGCACGGTCGCGGCCGCGGGCGCTGCGATGAAGCTCGCGCAGTCCAGAACCTTCAGCCCCGCAAAAATGCCTTTTTCCATCGCGGCGTTGCTCCCTCGCTCTTGTTGTTTCCCGCGTGCTGGAATTAGCGCGGCCACATCATGGGAGCATTAGACCGATGTTTTGGCGGGATGCAACGCTCCTCGCTGGCCTCACTCCTCCCCTGCGAGCAAGGCAGCGTTGCCGCCGGCCGCCGCGGTGTTGATCGTCACGGTCTGCTCGGTGGCGAAGCGCGCGAGGTAGTGCGGGCCGCCGGCCTTCGGGCCGGTTCCGGACAGGCCGTTGCCGCCGAACGGCTGCACGCCGACCACGGCGCCGATCATGTTGCGGTTGACGTAGATGTTGCCGACCTGGACGCGGTCGATGATCGCCTCGATGCTGTCGTCGATGCGGGAGTGGACGCCGAGCGTGAGCCCGTAGCCGGTGCGCTCGATCGCCTGCAACACGTGTTCGAGGTTCTCGGCCCGATAGCGCACGACATGCAGGATCGGGCCGAACACTTCCTCGGTGAGCTGGCCGGCCTCCTTGAGTTCGAAGATGTGCGGCGCGACGAAGCAGCCCTCGGGCGCGGGGCCGGAAAAGTGCAGCCGCGCCTCCGTCTTCATCCGCGCGATATGCGCCTCGAGGCGCTGCTTGGCCTCGAGGTCGATCACCGGCCCGACATGGGTTGCGACATCGGAGGGATCGCCGATCTTCAATTCCCGCGCGGCGCCCGCGATCATCTCGATCATGCGGTCGGCGACGTCCTCCTGCACGAACAGGAGCCGCAGCGCCGAGCAGCGCTGGCCGGCGGAACGAAACGCCGAGGTCACGACGTCGTCGGCGACCTGCTCCGGCAGCGCGGTGGCATCGGCGATCATCGCATTGATTCCGCCGGTCTCCGCGATCAGCGGCACGATCGGCCCGTCCTTGGCCGCGAGCGTTCGGTTGATGCTGCGGGCGACGTCGGTCGAGCCGGTGAAGACGACACCGGCGATATCAGCGTGCGCGGTCAGCACGGCGCCGATGCGGCCGTCACCGGTGACGAGATGCAGCGCGCTCTTGGGAATACCGGCCTCGTGCAGCAGGGCTACGGCCTCGCGCGCGATGCGCGGCGTCTGCTCGGCAGGTTTTGCGACGACGCTGTTGCCGGCCATCAGCGCTGCCGTGACCTGGCCGAGGAAGATCGCCAGCGGGAAATTCCACGGCGAGATCGCGACGAAGACGCCGCGGCCGCGCATGGCGAGCGCGTTGCTCTCGCCGGTCGGGCCCGGCATCGCCGTCTCGCTGCCGAACAGCTTGCGGCCCTGCGCGGCATAGTAGCGGCAGAAGTCGGCGGCTTCGCGCAGCTCCGAGAGCGCATCGTCGAGCGTCTTGCCGCCCTCGCGCTGGAGCAGCGCGATGAAACGGGCGCTGCGGCTCTCCAGGAGATAGGCGGCCTGCTCCAGCGCGGCCGCGCGCGTTCCCGCCGGCGTCCGGCTCCAGGCCGCAAAACCCGCACGGGCGGCGGCCACCGCTGCGTTGGCCTGGTCCGGCGTTGCATCGGCGATCGGCTTGGGATCGGCTGCCGCGGCCTTGACGTCGGTCAGTAGCTGGTCGAGCGCGGCACGTGCGCCGAATTCGACGCCGCGCGAATTGCGCCGCTCCGGCGCGAACAGATCGCAGGGGAGCGGAATCCTCGGATGGGCCGCCGCTTGCGGCCGGACGATGGCATCCACCGGGCGCTGCAACAGCGCCGGGACCGGGACGCGATAATCGGCCGCCTGCGCCACGAAGGAGGAGTTGGCGCCGTTCTCCAGCAGCCGCCGCACCAGATAGGCGAGCAGGTCGCGATGGCTGCCGACCGGGGCATAGGTGCGGTAGGCGATGTCAGGGTGGTCCTTGGCGAGCTGCTCGTAGAGCGCCTCGCCCATGCCGTGCAGGCGCTGGAATTCGAAGCCGCCGCCGTCCCCGGCCATCTCCAGCACGGTCGCGACCGTCAGCGCGTTGTGGGTGGCGAATTGCGGGAAGATGCGCGGCCGCAGACCGAGCAGCTTCGAGGCGCAGGCGACGTAGTTCAGGTCCGTCATCGCCTTGCGCGTGAACACGGGATAGCCGTCGAGCCCGCGCTCCTGCGCGCGCTTGATCTCGGTGTCCCAATAGGCGCCCTTGACCAGCCGCACCATCAGCTTGCGGTCATGCGCCCGCGCCAGCGCATCGACATAGTCGATCACCGCGCTGGCGCGCTTCTGATAGGCCTGGATGGCCAGCCCAAAACCGTCCCAGCCTGCAAGCGAGGGATCGGCCAGCGTTGCCGCGATCACGTCGAGCGACAATTCCAGCCGGTCCGCTTCCTCGGCATCGACGGTGAAGTTGAGATCATGGGCCTTGGCGCGCTGCGCCAGATCGAGCAGCTGCGGCACCAGCTCGGCCATCACGCGCGCGTGGCTGATCGCCTCGAAGCGCGGATGCAGCGCCGAGAGCTTGACGGAGATGCCGGGCCGGTCGGGCAGGGGATGGTTGCCGGCCGCCTTTCCGATGGTCTCGATCGCGCTGGCATAGGCGTCGAAATAGCGCCTGGCATCCGCCGCGGTGCGCGCACCTTCGCCGAGCATGTCGAAGGAGTAGCGCGTCTTCTGGCCGGAGCGCGGCTTGCCCCGCTCCAGCGCCTGCTCGATGGTCTCACCCAGCACGAAGTGATTGCCCATCAGCCGCATCGCCTGGCGCGTGGCGGTGCGCACCGCCGGCGCCCCTAACCGCTTCACCAGCCGGCCGATGGTGCCGTCGGGCGTCTCGCCGGGCTGGATCACCCGCGCCGACAGGCCGAGCGCCCAGGCCGAGGCGTTGACCAGGAAGGCGGTGGACTTGGTCTCGTGATGGATGAAGTCGCCCTCGCCGAGCTTGTCCTCGATGAACTGGTCGGCGGTGCGCGCGTCCGGCACGCGCAGCAGCGCCTCCGCCAGCACCATCAGTGCGAGGCCTTCCTTGGTCGAGAGCGCGAACTCCCGCAGCATGTCCTCGACCCCGCCAAGCCGGTCGTCGCGCTTGCGGATCGCCTCGATCAGCCGCGTCGCGGTGCGGTCGATCCGCGCCTCCTGCGGCGGGGACAGATGCGCCGCCGGCAGGAGGCGGGCGGCGATGTCGGTATCATCGGGCGCGTAGGCGGCGGTGAAGGAAGGCGGAATGTTCGGCATGGCATGTCCTGTGGCTCAAATCCAGGATAAGGCCGGCATGACCGTAGTTCGATAGACAAGTTAGCCTGTTTGCCTTAGAAAATGAAGATACGTGCCATGATAGCCAGATAAAATATGGAACTTGATCGGATCGACCGGAGAATCCTCGCGATTTTGCAGGAGGATGGGCGAATCGCCAATGTGGAGCTCGCCGAACGCATCGGCTTGTCGCCGACGTCGATCGGCGAGCGGCTGAAGCGCTTGCAGCGCGAGGGCTTTGTCGAGGGCTATGGCGCGCGGCTCAATCCGCACCGGCTTGGCCTCGGGCTTCTGGTGTTCGTCGAGGTGCTGCTCGACAAGACCACGCCCGACAATTTCGAGCGCTTTGCGCGCGCGGTGAAACTCGCGCCTGAGGTGCTGGAGTGTCACATGGTTGCCGGCGGCTTCGACTATCTTGTGAAGGCGCGGCTTGCGGACATGACGGCGTATCGGCGCTTCCTCGGCGAGACCCTGCTGTCGATGCCGGGCGTGCGCGAGACGCGAACCTACGCGGTGATGGAGGAGATCAAGCGCGACGCACCGTTGCCGGTGGGCTGACGAAGTGCCGTCGCGATTGTCATTGCCATGGCGCTGAACAAGCGGTCTTGCAAGGAAAATAGCTCTCCGTGTGCAATCGCAACGCCTGTCGTCGAATGCACTGGCCGTCTTCTAAAATTTTTTTTGGCCCCGCTCCCGGATTGATCCGGGAGGCAGCAAACGCTGGCGGGCTTATACTTTGAGGTTTTCTGCGGAGGTCTTGCCCCGGTTTGCGATCTCTTCGTATTCCACCGTCTGTCCCTCGTTGAGGGTGGACAGACCGGCTTTCTGCACCGCCGAGATATGCACGAACACATCCTTGCCCCCCGACGCAGGCTGGATAAATCCATAACCCTTCGTCGGGTTGAACCACTTGACCGTACCTTTAGCCATCACGACTTCTCCGCGGGTCTTCCTCCGAGATCTCGAACCGCCAGTCCCCGCCAACCGGCCGGTTCGGTCCTAACAGGATACGCGGAATGTGGCAGGCTTGGTAGCTCAAACCACATCAGGCTTTTGCCGAATTCCGCTCAACTTCGCGGCGTTTTTGCCGATTTTGCCCGTTTGGCGGTCAATCGGCCTACGCGCCGTCAATACGTCGTGGCCAGATAATCGACGATCTTGCCGACATCGGCGTCGTCGATCGGTGCGCCATAGACCTTGATCATCTTGGTCACCTCGGCTTGCCAGAAGCCTTTCTTGTCCTTCATCGGCGGCTGCGTGTTGACGTAGTCGGCCGAGTGGCAGGCGCTGCAATTGCCCTGTACGACCTCGAGATTGGGGCCGGGCTTGAAGGCGGCGACCTCGTCCGGCGTCTTGTAGTTGATCGGCGCCGCAAATGCCGAACCCACCATTGCGGCGAAAGCGAGCGAGATGGCGAGGAGGACGGTGCGCTGCATGATCATTCTCCCCTCAGGCCACGCTGACGCGGACGGTTTCGACGACGTTGCGCAAATAACCCGCCGGGTTCCAGCGCGGCGTGTCCGGCTGGGTCTCGCCGCCATTGCCGGTGGCGCGGACCTTGAGCTCGTACGAGCCGGCCGCGAGCTTCACCGGCAGCTTCCATTCGCGGAACGCGTATTTGCCGAGATCCTTGCCGAGCCTGGCGCTCGTCCAGGTCTTGCCGCCGTCGGTGGAGACCGCGACGTCCTTGATGCCCTTGCCGCCGTCGAAGGCGATGCCGCGCAGTGTCGTGCTACCCGCCTTCAGCCTGGCGCCGTCAGGCACGCTGGTGATGAAGGAGCGGATGGTGAAGCGGTTGATCGGGATCGTCGCCTTCGGCGCGGTGCCGGGCTCGATCGCATTGTTCGGGGTATCAGGAATGCGATAGGCCGACTTCATCCAGAAGCCGTCGTAGACATTGTCGATGACGGTGATCTCGTTGAGGTGCTTGACCCAGTAGGTGCCGAAATAGCCGGGCACGATCAGGCGCAGCGGGAAGCCGTTGAGGAACGGCAGGTCCTCGCCGTTCATGCCATAGGCCAGCATCACCTCGCCGTCGCTGGCATGATCGATGTCGAGCGCCTTGATGAAGTCAGGCGTCTTGTCGCTGACCGGACCGTCCATGCCGTTGAACGTGACCTGCCTGGCGCCGCTCTGCACACCCGCCATCTCGAGCACGGTCTTCAGCGGCACGCCGCGCCAGCGCGCGCAGCCCATGGCGCCGTTGGCGAGCTGACCGCCGGCGACACGCGGCTCGAAGAAGCCGCGGCTGTTGCCTGAGCATTGATTGACGGCGACGGTCTCGGTCGCCTTCATCTTGCGGATGTCCTTGAGCGACAGCTTGAGCGGCTTGTCGACCTTGCCCTTGATCTCGAGCGTGAACTTGTCGGGGTCGAGATTGTAGGGCAGGTCGGAGAGGTGATAGCGCACGAAGAACGCGTTGTTCGGCGTGATCGGGCCGTCGTTGAACACGGTGAACGGCGTCTCGAGCTGCGGCGGCCGGCTGGTCAGGCCGATCATCGGCCGCTTCTGCGGATATTTCACCAGCGGCCGTTCGCCATTGGCGAAGGGCAGGGTGACGGTGTCGAGTGCCAGCGCTTTGGTGGAGTTCAGTGTGGCCACCATGGCGGCAAGCCCCGCTCCTCTGAGCAGGTCGCGTCGATCGAACATCTGGTCCCCTCCCGGAGCTTTTCGTTGAATCGCGGTCATCACCGCGATCCTGCGTTCATCTGTCGCGACGATGCCGATGAAGTCAATTCGTGCTTTCGCAGCAGGCCCATGCCGCTGCATTGCAGCAAGCTGGTGTTACGCTTGTAACGAGATTGAGCCGAGCTGTTGCGGCGCAGGCAGAGCGCTCCCTCGCCCCGTTCTTACGGGGAGAGGTGAAGAATCAGGCCGCGACGCGCGCGCTGCCCTCGACGAGCCCCGACAGCTCCCTGGCATCCGCAACCACGCGCACGGCCATCGGCTCGTCGCGGCCGCGGATCGCGACCTCCTGCTGCGGCAGTGCGTCGTCGGCAAGGCCGGCGGTGCGGCGGACCTCTTCCGAGACGATGGCTTCACAGGCCAGCGTCTTGGTCATGTCCTGGAGGCGGGCGGCGACGTTGACGGCGTCGCCCAGCGCCGTGAACACGATGTGATCGCGATAGCCGATGTCGCCGATGATGACCTCGCCGCCGTGAATGCCGATGCCGAAGCGGATCGGCTGGCGCAGATCGTGGCTCAGCAGCTCGTTGAGCTCGTCGATATGCGTGGCGATGCCTGCGGCCGCTTTCAGCGCCTGCCGGCAGGCCGCTTGCGGATCGGATGACAGGCCGAACAGCGCCAGCATGCCGTCGCCGACGAACTGGTTCGGCTGGCCGCCGTTCTCGACCACGGCCTGCGAGACCGCGCCGAGGAAGCGGTTGACGATGAAGACGGTGTCGAACGGCAGCCGCTTTTCGGCGAGCTGGGTCGAGCCGCGCATGTCCACGAACAGGCTGACGAGATAGCGCTCCTGGCCGATTCGGGCCGGCGTCGAAGCAGCCGCTGACACGGTGTGCGAGGTGAAGAGCTGGAAGAAGGAGAGATCCGACGTCGGCCGCAGCTGGCAGGCGAGGCGGATCGAAGGGTCGGTGGTGCCGACGCGGGTGAGCACGAAGGCCTCGCGCTGTGACGGCTCGGGCAGGGCGCCATGGTCGCCGATGATGCGGATGCGGCAGGTCGAGCAGCGGGCGCGGCCGCCGCAGACGCTGGCATGCGGCACATTGTGGCGCAGGCTCGCTTCCAGCACGGAGAGGCCCTTGGGGACCCGCACCGTCTTGCCGTTGCCGTAGGACAGCGCGATCATGCCGCCGCGCCGCTCGCGCCAGGCGCGCACGCCGCGCGCGGCCAGCGCCAGTCCGAGCAGCCCGACATAGCCGATGGTGAGGCCGCCGGTGATGCGGTCGAGCGTGTTGGCTTCCGCGACCGTGCCGACCTGGCGGCGGGTGAGATTATGCGTGCGCCATTCCCCGTCGTCGGCTTCGACCATGACGCTGCGGCCGCCCTGATAGACGCCGAGCAGCGCCAGCGTCGGGATCACCACCGCGGCCGCGAGCAGATAGGGCGCGGCGCGCGTGAAGAACGGCTTGAGGCGGAGCCAGAAATAGATGCCGATGCAGCCGTGGACCCAGGCGATGATCAGCAGGATCGTCATGGTCCAGATGCGGTTCGACGCGACGAAGAACAGATAGAGTTCCTGCGGATAGAGTTTTTGGTGTCCGTACAGCGTCTGGCCGAGCCGCACGCCGATCACGTGCGCCATGACCAGGGCGGGGATGCTTAGGCCCAGCACGAGCTGGAGCGGCTCGATCGTCCGCCAGCGGAACTGCCGCCGCTGATACAGCGCATAGATGCCGAGCCCCATATGGGTGAGCGCGGCGGTGTAGAACACGATCGCAACAGGCAGGAACTGCCAGAATGCGGTGTGGTAGTAGACCCCGACCTCCATGGCATCGACCGAGACGTTGCCGAGCGCATGGTTGAGGAAATGGCTGACCACGTAGGAGAACAGGATGACGCCGCAGATGAGCCGCACCTGCCGCACGCCGGTCGCGCGGACGAGTTCGGGCATGTGTATGGGTGCGGTGGCCATGATTCGGTTGTATCAGTTCATGAAGGAGAACAGCCAGCCTAGCGTTTAATTCCCGCGGTGGACAGTTTCCGGGATCACATGCGCGGCAAGGTTACAAAACCGTAGGGTGGGCAAAGGCGCGCTGCCACACCCACCGCTGTCGTCCCGGACAAGCGCGCCCTCAGGCGCGCGCCGATCCGGGACCCATAACCACAGGGAGACGTTGCGGGCAGGCTGGTAACTCCGAGTCTTCGCCAAACTCCTCCCTGGGGTTATGGGTCCCGGCCTTCGCCGGGACGACTCGGGGAGAGAGCTTGCCCTACATTGACTCCCCCTCCCAAGTCGGGGAAAAGCGCGGCCGTGACGATCGCTCCCGACATCTCTGCGAAGCCGGACGGCGCCGAACGCCGTCTCATCCTTGCTGCCGTGCTGGTCATCGCCGCGATGACGCTGCTGCGCATCGTCTACGCCTCCGCGATCGAGCTGCGCACCGACGAGGCCTATTACTGGACCTGGTCGAAGGAGGCGGCGCTCAGCTTCCTCGATCATCCCCCGGGCATCGCCTGGCTCATCCGTTTTGGCACCGCGATCTTCGGCGACACTGCGCTCGGTGTCCGTTTCGGCGGCATTGTCGCCATGCTGGTGACGCAGCTGCTGCTTGCCGACATCGTCCGCCGCCTCACCCATGACGCGCGTGCGGTCATGATCGCGGTGCTGATGCCGGAGGCCGCGCTCTATTACGGCCTCTTGATGGCCAAGATCGCGCCCGACGTCGCCATGATCCCGTTCGCGGTGGCGATGATGTGGTCCCTGGTGCGGCTGGCGCAGAGCGATGACGGACGCTGGTGGCTGGCAGCGGGGCTGTTCGCCGGGCTGGCGATGCTGTCGAAATTCACCGTGGTCATGTTCGCACCGGCGGTGGCCGCTTTTCTTCTCGTGCCGGATTGGCGCTGGCGCTGGCTGCGCAGTCCTTACCCCTATCTCGCCGTGCTGGTCGCGATCGCAATATTCTCGCCGGTGCTGATCTGGAATGCGCAGCACGACTGGGCCTCGTTCCGGTTCCAGGGCGTACGCGCCACCGCCAATTACGGCATCTCGCTCCGCACAGTCGGTGATTACATCGGCCTGCAATTCGGTCTCGTCGGTTTCGTCATGTTGCCGGTGGTGCTGTGGGGGCTCGTGATGACGGCATGGCGCGGCTATCGCACGCGCGAGCCGGTCGCGATCCTGCTGTCGACCGCGGTGCTGGTGCCGTTTCTCTATTTCTTCATGAAATCGCTGACGCTCCGGGTCGGCGATACCTGGCCGATGTTCATGTGGCCGGTCGGCTTCGCGGCGGCGGCGGTGAACCTCGTCATGCTGTCGCGTGAAAAACGGTCGGCGCGGGTGATCCGGTCGAGCCTGTTCTGGGCGAAGACGGCGATCATCTCGGGCATCGCCTTCGTCGTCATCGTGTTCCTCTACTACGTCGCCGCGCCCTGGAATTTTCTCGGCAAGATCGATCCGATCGGCGGCGAGGCCGGCTATGAGCAGGTCGCAGCGCGCGCGCAGGCTGCGCTGGATGAGACCGGCGCGACCTGGATCGCAACCACGGACTACCGCACCTATGCCATGATGCGCTGGCTGTTCAGGGGCCGCGTGCCCGTCATCGAGATCAGCGAGCGCGGCCGTTTTCAGGATTTCCGCGATCCCGGCATGGACCGGATCAAGGGACATGCCGGCATCTATGTCGGCCGCGAGCCTGACAACCGTTTCTCGCTGTGGGAGAATATCCCTGCGAAGCGCGAGCAGCTCGGTCAGGTCGAACGCCGCTGGCGCGGCGTACTGACGGATACCTACGTGCTTGAAAAGCTCACCGGCTGGACCCCGGAACTGTCCCCGCCGAAGGACTCGCCGCTGTTTCAGTGGCGGGTGCTGGCGGGGGAATTCGAAGCGCGTGCGCTCGGTTAGCGGTGCGCGCCTCTTCCCTTCTCCGCTTGTGGGAGAAGGTGGCACAGGCGGCCGTCGGCCGCCGTTCTTGAGAACGCCGAAGCAAAGCTTCGGCTACGGCGCCGGATGAGGGGTATCTCTCCGCATATTCCACTGTGAGAGCTTCATTCGCGGAGAGATACCCCTCACCCGTCTCGCCGCTTTGCGGCGAGCCACCCTCTCCCGCAAGGGGAGAGGGTGCACCGAGCTTGTGGCTCGCGCTACTCCTCGTCCTCTTTCTTCCGCAACAGATCCGTTGCGAGATCCGACAGCTTCGGCGGCGGCAGCGCCGCGAAGGGCAGCGGGCGTGTCACCTCGATCGCGGCCAATCCGAGCCGCGCAGTCAGCAATCCGTTGAGCACGCCTTCGCCCAGCCGCTGCGACAGCTTCGCTGCAATCCCGTGGCCCAGCATCTGCTGCACCAGGCTGTCGCTCGCGGCCATGCCGCCGGTGATGGCGAGATGGGCGATGACGTGGCGGAGCAGGCGGATCATGCCCAGCGCGCCGGGCCGGCCGCCATAGAGATACGCAAGCTGGCGGATCAGACGCAGCGCGGCGACGAAAACGAACATCACGTCGATCGCCGCGCGGGGCGAAACCGCCGTGACGATCGAGACCTTTTGCGCGGCTGACGACACCAGCCGTCGCGCCTCCGCATCCAGGGGCGACATCAATTCGCGCTCGGCGAGGCGGATCATGTCGGCGCCGTCGATGATCTCGCCGGTGTGGCTCTCCAGCGTGGCGCGGGCGCGGGCGAGCTGCGGATTCTGGTGCGCGATCTTCAGGAGATCCTGCACGATGACGCGGCTCTCCTTGCGGTCGTCGCTCGCAAGCACTGCGGCGGCGCGCTGATGCAGCTTCTCGATCGTCGCGAGGCGCGCCAGCCCATACGCCTCGCGCCCGATCACCACCGCGAGCGCAAGCGCGGTGACGAACGCGAAGGCGAGCCCCACGAAGCCGAGGCTTTCGCTGCGTGCAAACAAATCCTCGATCAGATGAACCACACCGAGCCCGACGCCGAGCAGCGTCAGCCCGGCAAGGCCGGACCAGAACAGCGCGCCCCAGGGGAGGCCGCGTCGTGCGGGCAGCACGGCTTCAATCGGTACCGGCAATGTCGCTGGATCGTGCTCCGGCGTGATCTGGATGGTGGCGCGACCGAGCCGCGCCGTCTCGTCGGCTTCGGTGACGACGACGCCGGGATCGTCGAGGCGGAACGTCGCCGGCCGCCGCGGCGGGGATCGCTCGTTCATGAGAGCTTGTCTCCGATCAGGAACTGCAGGGCACGGTCGAGGCGGATGTGTGGCAGCGTCGGCTCGTCCGTCCCATCGCGTTCGAGCTTTGGCGGGCGGAAGCGCAGGAAGCGGAAGTCGCTTTTCTCGGCGGCCCCGGTCGCGAGGCCGCGGAACGCATCCGTGCCGTTGAACAGCGGCTCGGGATCCAGGGGCAGGTCGCCGGGAAAGGTCGCAACCTCTGTGTTGCCGTCGAAGAACTCGCCGCCGGCGCTTTCGCCTGCGGCCGGCGTTCCCAGGATCGACGGCAATTTGTCGCGGCCATGCGCGACCTGCGCTTCGCGCGTGGCGCGGACGGCGGCAAGCGCCACCACGTCGATCGCCGCGCCGGTATTTTCCGCGCGCGCCACCGCCTGCGTCACGGCGCGGCGCAGCACCGCCTCGAGCCGGTCGTGGCTGGAATGATGCAAATGGTCCGCCTTGGTCGCCGCGAACAGGATGCGGTCGATGCGCGGCCGGAACAGGCTGGAGAGCAAGGTGCTGCGGCCGATGTTGAAGCAATCGAGAATGCCGGCGAGCGCGGCTTCGAGATCGTGCAGCGCCTCGGGTCCGGAGTTGAACGCGGCGAGCGCGTCGGCCAGCACGATCTGGCGATCGAGGCGCGCAAAGTGATCGCGGAAGAACGGGCGCACCACGACGTCCTTGTAGGCTTCGAAGCGGCGCACCATCATCGCCCACAGCGAGCCGTCCGGCGCCTGGCCGCCGACGGGCACGTCGAGCGGCGCAAAGGTCAGCGCCGGGGAGCCTGCGAGATTGCCGGGCATCAGGAAGCGGCCGGGCGGCAGCAGGCTCATGGCAAAGCGCTCGTCGCGGCACGCGCGCAAGTAATTGGTGAAGAGCTTTGCCGCTGTCAGCGTCGCCTGCTCGTCCTCGCGCGCCTCGGGCTTGAGCGCGGCGAGATGGGCGTGCCAGTCGGCGGCAAGATGCGCGCGCGGCGCCTCGCGCGACAGCGCAAGACTCTCCGCCGACCATTGCTCGTAGCTCTTTTGCAGCAGCGGCAGGTCGAGCAGCCACTCGCCGGGATAGTCGACGATGTCGAGCGTCAGGGTGCGGTCGGCGCCGTTGTGGCGCTGATAGTCGATGACGAGGCGCAGCTCGCTGATGTCAACGGTCGAGGTCGGCCAGTGCCGTTCCTCGACCAGCGCACGCAGATGAGTCTCATAGGCAAAGCGCGGCACGGCATCGTCGGGCTGTGGCGCGAGATGCGCCCGCGCGATTCGGCCCGAGGCATAGGCTTCGAACACCGGAAACCGGCCGCCGCGCGTCAGCCCATGGATCAGCGCGGTGATGAACACCGTCTTGCCGGCCCGTGACAGGCCGGTGACCCCGAGCCGCACCGTCGGATTGAAGAAGTGCTCGCCATAGTCGATCAGCGCCCGGGCCGACAGGCGCGCCTCTTCGACCATATCCTGAAAACTGAATGCCATGTGAACGTTAGGGGATCTCGGCGGGCGGAAACGTGAAGCTGTTCACAAAGGTGGCAATTGCGTGGGGAAAATCAAGCTTCATACTTCCACCGCCTTTGTCGTTAAATCAGTCGATTGAACGACGCGCCGATCCCGAAAGACCCATACAACGAGAGATTGACTCGCTTTGTGGATTGCCATGACCGTCTTCCAACTGAAACAGCTTGCATCCGATTCCGTCCATGCCGCAGCCGACGCGATCGGCTGGAACTACGACCGCGCAGAACTGATCGCCGACGGGGTCATTCATGCAGTCGGTGTGTTTTTCGGTACCGTCGCCGCGACCGTTCTGGTGGTGCTTGCGGTGCTTTATGCCGACGCTACCGACATCGTCGGCGTCTCGATCTATGTCGCCGGCCTGCTCTCGATGCTGGTGTTGTCGGCGAGCTATAATCTCTGGCCGGTCTCGCCGGTCAAATGGCTGCTGCGGCGCTTCGACCATTCGGCGATCTATCTCCTGATCGCTGCGACCTACACGCCGTTCATCCTGGAGCTGAAGGACAGCGTCTTCGCGCTGGCGCTGCTCGTCTGCGTCTGGTGCGTGGCGATCGTCGGTATCGTGCTGAAGCTTCGCTATCCCGGCCGGTTCGACCGCGTCGCGGTCGGCATCTACCTCGCGATGGGCTGGAGCGGCGTGATGCTCTACGACGCCGTGGTCAAGGCGCTGCCCGCGCTGGTGCTGGGCTTCATACTTGCGGGCGGGCTGCTCTACAGCTTTGGCGTGATCTTCCATGCCTGGCGGCGGCTGCGCTTCCAGAATGCGATCTGGCATGGCTTTGTCTTGGCCGGTGCGGCGTGCCATTATACCGCGGTGCTCGACCTCGTGTTGAGCTGAGCAAGCTCCGCGAAGCGGAATAAGCCGAGCGGTATAAGAGCGGTACGGGACAAGAGGAGACGTCGCATGCAGGTGACCGGGAAGGTCGTGGTCGTCACGGGCGGCGCAAACGGCATCGGCAAGGCGCTGTGCGAGGCCTTTCACAAGGCGGGCGCCGCCAAGGTCGTCGTCGCGGACATGGACGCCGCCAACGCAAGAGCCGTCGCTGCCATGGTTGATGGCGCGGCCTTCAGATGCGACGTCGCGCAGGAAAAAGAAATCGCCCACGTCATCGAGGAGACCGAGCGGCAGTTCGGCCCGATCGAGTTGTTCTGCTCCAATGCCGGCATCGGCGGCGGTTTCGATCCGATGTCGGTCAATGCCGGCGGCGCCTCGGACGAGCCCTGGCAGCGGAGCTGGGCAATCCATGTCATGGCCCATGTCTATGCGGCCCGGCATCTCATTCCCCGTATGAAGGCGCGGGGCGGCGGCTATTTCCTCAACACGATCTCGGCCGCGGGCCTGCTGTCGCAGGTCGGCAGCCCCGCTTATTCCACCACCAAGCACGCCGCAGTGGGGTTTGCCGAGAACCTCGCGATCTCGCACAAGGCTGACAATATCAAGGTCTCGATCCTCTGCCCGCAGGGCGTCGACACCAACATGCTGCGCTCGATCCCAAAGGGCCCGCAATCCGGCGACGGCGATCTCACGCCCGAGCAGGTCGCTAGTGATGTGCTCGCGGGCCTCGCGCAGGAAACGTTCCTGATCCTGCCGCACCCCCAGGTGCTCGGCTACATGCGCAAGAAGACCGAGAACTACGACCGCTGGATCGGCGGCATGGCGAAGATCCAGGCGAAGATGCGGGAAGAGTTCGGGAAGTGACCGTTAGGTCATCCCGGGGCGGTCCATAGGACCGAACCCGGGATCTCGAGATTCCGGCCAAGTGTTTCGAGCCACCGCTCGCGCCAAACACTCGCCGTCGTCCCGGCGAAGGCCGGGAGGTGGATTCACACTCGAAGTGCAACAGTTGAGAGGAGAAGGCCTCTGCCGGGGTTCTGAAGTCAAGGCATTTGCGCGGGGTGTTGTTGTAGGTGGCAACGGACTGGCGGAAGCGCTTGGTTGGGAGCTTTTCGAGGTCGGTCTTTCGGGGGATGAAGCGGCGCAAGCGGCCGATGGCGTTCTCGATGCCGCCCTTTTGCCACGGCGCGTGGGGGTCGCAGAAGAAGGTCTTCATCAAGAGGCTCTGCAAGGAAAGGTGGGCGGCGAACTCGGTGCCG